>USHO01000088.1 GCA_900554485.1 uncultured Eubacteriales bacterium | reverse complement strand
AAACCCGCCCTGCCCGCCGAATCCGCCGAAACCTCCGGCAGCCTCGGGATGTTCGAGCTGAAAGTCGTATTGTTTACGCTTTTCGGGGTCGGACAACGTTTCGTTAGCCTCGTTCACTTCTTTGAATTTTTTAGCGCACTCCTCGTCGTTCGGATGAAGATCGGGGTGATACTGCCGCGCGAGTTTACGGTAAGCCGTTTTTATCTCGTCGGCGGTCGCCGTCTTTGAAACGCCGAGAATTTCGTAATAATTTTTTGCCATTATTGCCTCGATTTTATGTATTGAATTGAGTAAGGCGGAGATTTTCCGCCTTACTCAACGGTCAGATTTTATTTAAGGTTCAGTTCTGGTGGAATTCGGTGTCGCCGTCTTCGGTTGCGCCGTTATTCGCGCCGGCATTCGCCGCTCCCTGCGCCTGCTGATAAAGTTTGGCGAAGACGCCCTGAACGTCGTTGGAAAGTTTTTCGGTAGCTTTGACGATACGGTCGTTGTCGTCGGACGCGAGTTCGTCTTTCGCCTCTTTGACGGCAGCCTCGACGGTCGCTTTATCCTCTTCGGTAAGTTTGTCGCCGCTGTCTTTCAAAGTCTTTTCGACCGTGAAGATGAGCGAGTCGAGTTTGTTCTTATTCTCGACGACTTCTTTTCTCTTCTTATCTTCTTCCTCGTACTGCTGAGCCTCTTTGACGGCTTTGTCGATGTCCGCCTCGGAGAGGTTGGAAGACGAAGTAATCGTAATATCAGCGGCTTTCTGAGTGCCGAGATCTTTTGCGGTTACATGTACGATACCGTTGGAGTCGATATCGAAAGTAACTTCGATCTGAGGAATACCTCTCGGCGCGGGAGCGATGCCCGTAAGATTGAACTGACCGAGGGTCTTGTTGTCTTTGGCGAACTGTCTTTCACCCTGAAGAACGTGAATGGTAACTTCGCTCTGGTTATCTGCCGCGGTGGAGAATACCTGAGACTTCTTTACGGGGATAGTCGTGTTTCTGTCGATAAGTTTGGTGAATACTCCGCCGAGAGTCTCGATACCGAGAGACAACGGGGTTACGTCGAGCAGAAGTACGTCTTTGACTTCGCCGGTCAGGACGCCGCCCTGAATAGCCGCGCCGATTGCGACGCATTCATCGGGGTTAATACCCTTGAACGGTTCTTTGCCGGTTTCTTTTCTGACTGCGTCTACGACCGCGGGGATACGCGTCGAACCGCCGACGAGTATGACTTTCGCTATATCGTTATAGGAAAGACCCGCATCTTTCATAGCCTTTCTCATAGGCTCTTTGGTAGCCTCTACGAGGTCGGCCGTCATAGCGTCGAATTTATCTTTGGTAAGAGTTACGTCGAGGTGCTTGGGTCCGGTCGCGTCCGCGGTGATGAACGGAAGGTTGATGTTGGTCGAACTCATGCTGGAAAGTTCGATCTTGGCTTTTTCGGCAGCCTCTTTGATTCTCTGCATAGCCATCTTGTCTTTCGACAGATCTACGCCCTCTTTGTTCTTGAAGTCTTCTACGACCCAGTCCATTATTCTCTTATCGAAATCGTCGCCGCCGAGCATGCAGTTACCGTTCGTCGCAAGAACTTCGAATACGCCGTCGCCTATATCGAGAATGGATACATCGAACGTACCGCCGCCGAGGTCGTAAATCATAACCTTATGCGACGTCTTATCTTTATCGAGCCCGTATGCGAGCGCAGCCGCCGTGGGTTCGTTGATTATACGCAAAACGTTAAGTCCCGCGATTTTGCCCGCGTCTTTAGTCGCCTGACGCTGACTGTCGGTGAAGTATGCGGGGCAAGTGATTACCGCGTCTTTGACGGGTTCGCCGAGATAACTTTCGGCGTCTTTTTTAAGTTTCGCAAGAATCATTGCGGAGATTTCCTGCGGGGAATACTGTTTGCCGTCTATATTTACCTTATAGTCGGAACCCATATGTCTCTTTATGGAAATTACCGTTCTGTCGGCGTTTGCAACCGCCTGTCTCTTGGCGACCTGACCTACAAGTCTTTCGCCGTCTTTCTGAAAACCTACAACCGAGGGGGTAGTCCTCGAACCTTCGGCGTTGGCGATAACGACGGGTTCGCCGCCTTCCATAACCGCCACGCAGGAGTTAGTCGTTCCTAAATCTATACCTATAACTTTACTCATAATAGTTACCTCGCTTTATAATTTATTTTATTTTCGCCGCCAGCTAAGGCGGTTATCGATGTGTTCGTGTTTAATCTTTATGTTTCGTTACCGAAACCTGAGCGTATCTTATAACCTTTTCGCCGAGTTTGTAACCTCTGCCGAAAACCTGCTTTACGGCGTTCGGTTCGTCGCCGTCTTCCGCCTCGACCTGCATTACCGCCTCTGCGGTATTCGGGTCGAATGCCGAACCGACTTCGGGCGAAAACTCTTTGACGCCGAGCGCAATCAGATTGTCGTTATACTTTCTTACGAGTTTTTCGATGCCGTCTCTCGTCTTATCGTCGAGGGGCATTTTAAGCGCCCAATCCAGACTGTCGCCTATCGCGAGGACTTTCGTTACCGCATCCAACTTGCCGTCGGCGTAAGCGTTCCTTACGTCCGCCGCGCAACGTTTTCTGACGTTTTCGCAATCCGCGCGCGCTCTCAGGTAATCGTTTTTGGTCTCCTCGACCTCTTTGCGAAGTTTTTCGTTCTCGTCGAGAAGTTCTTTGATACGCTCTTCGGCGGACTTTTCGTCGGACGGTTTTTCTTCGTCTTCGATTTCAGTCGCCTGAGTCGTTTCCTCTTCGGGTCTTACTTCTTCGCTTTCGTTATCTTTTCGTTTTTCGCGTTCTTTTGCCATTATCCTCACCTGTTGGTTATTATGCTTTCTAAAATTCTGCCCACGTTTTCAAGCACCGCCACGACTTTCTGATAATCCATTCTGACGGGACCGATGACGCCGTATGTTCCAAGCGGCGTTCCGTTTGCCGAATACGTCGCCGTCACGAGCGAACACTCTTTAGGAATATCGTCGTAACCGTCTTCGCCTATCTTGACGTTTATCTTTATGTCGCGGTTGTCGCCGACGAGAAGATTCATCACTTTGTCTTTACTCGTCACGACGGACAGAAAATCTTTTATCTTACCTACGTCGCCGTAATCGGGATGGTCGAAAATCTTGTCTTCGCCCTCGATAACGACGTCGTCGCCGCTCGCTTTGACATAAGTTTTAAGAGCCTCGATAACGTTGACGAATATGTTTTTGTATCCGAGAAAGTTATCTTCGAGTTCGGGTTTAAGATTACATATATCTTCAAAGGTCCTGCCGCGGAACATATTGTCAAGTACCTTTTCGGCGTCGGACAACTGTTCGTCGCTCATGCCCTCGGGGATTGCGATGTAATTATCTTTAAGCAACCTCACTTCGGTGACAATCAGAACCAGCGCGCTGTCTTTGCGGTAGCGGAAGAATCTGACCGATTCGATGGTCTCTTTTCCGTCTTTGGACGGAATGCCGACCGACGTGTACGACGTGAGTTCGCTTATTACCTTCGTCGTGTTTCTTATGACTTCTTCGAGGTCGTCTGCCTTTTCGAGGAATATTTTCTTTATATAATCGAGTTCTTTGGCGGTCAGTTTGTCTTTGACCATAAGATCGCTTACATAGAGTTTATACGCCTCGGCGGAAGGCACCCTGCCGGAAGAAGTATGCAACTGGGTAAGATATCCTAATTCTTCGAGCGCCGAAAGTTCGTTACGCACGGTGGCGGACGAAACGTTCGTCATGTGCTTTTCGGTAAGACTTTTACTCGATACGGGCACGGCGGTTTCGATATAATCGTCGACCACATACCGAAGTATTTTCTTTTTTCTTTCCGTCAGTTCCACTTTTGGCACTCCTTTTATAGGAATGTTAGCACTCTTGCACTTCAAGTGCTAACTCGCCCTTATTATAAGCCTGCGATAAAACTTTGTCAACTGTTTTATATAACTTTTTTCAAAAAATTTTTTATATATCATTATATAATGTTTACAAAAGTTTGCGGTCGGGTTATAATAGACCTATGCAGAGCAGAAAAGATTTATTTTACGAAATATTACGGTTTTTAATCGCGGGCGGAACGGCGACCGCAGCCGATTACGCGGTCGCGTATCTTTTCTACCGCTTTTTATTACCGCCGTCGCTTACGGGGCAAGGCGCGTCGCTGATAATATCCACCGCGCTCGGATTTCTTACGGGGCTTATAATAAACTGGATTTTATCCGTGGCTTTCGTATACAGGCAGGTTCGCGACGAAAAAAAAGCAAGGTCGAAAAAATCGTTTTTCGTCTTCGCTTTAATCGGTCTTGTCGGGTTTTTTCTTACAGAAATTATCGTCCGTGCAGGCGTACCGTTACTTCCCGATATTTATATTTTCGGATCGTCGACGTTTTTATCCGCCGAATGGAAGTGGTGGATATGCAAAGTCACGGCGACGCTCGTCGTACTCGTATTCAACTACATACTCAGAAAAACTCTGATTTTCAGAAGTTGATTTCAGTATGCCAGCCAAGAATAAAACGAACCTTGCCAAAACGCCGCTATTTTCGCGCT
>USHO01000087.1 GCA_900554485.1 uncultured Eubacteriales bacterium | reverse complement strand
AACGCAATCCGCAACAATAAACGCCCGTGCGAACTCGCATGTAAAGTCAAGGCTATTTCGATGGGCGAAGAAAAAGAGGCGCAAATCGATCACAATAAGTGCATATCCTGCGGAGCGTGCGTATATCAATGTCCGTTCGGCGCGATAACCGATAAGTCCTATATTCTGGATGCGATCGACATACTTAAAAACAGCGGCGACAATAAGAATTATAAAGTCTTTGCCGTGGTCGCGCCGTCCATATCCAGCCAGTTCAGTTACGCAAAACTCGGTCAGGTGATAACCGGTCTTAAACAACTCGGTTTCCATACCGTTGTTGAGGCGGCTCTCGGCGCGGACATGGTTTCGCTTTCGGAATCCAAAGAACTCGTGGAAAAAGGTTTCCTTACCAGTTCGTGCTGTCCGGCGTTCGTCGATTTCGTCAGGAAGAACTTCCCTCAACTCGGCGACAACGTCTCGCATAATCTTTCGCCTATGGCGATGATTTCCAAATATCTCAAAGAGCATGAAAATCCCTGCAAGATCGTATTCATCGGACCTTGTACGGCAAAGAAAGCCGAAGTTCAGCTCGACAGCGTAAAAGAATATGTCGACGTCGCTCTGACTTTCGAGGAATTGCAGGCTCTCTTCGACAGTAAGGATATAGACATAACCACGCTCGAAGAAGGGGTTCTCGACAACGCGTCTTACTTCGGACGTATTTTCGCGCGCTGCGGCGGCCTTTCAGATTCCGTTGCCGAGGCTATCAAAGAACAGGGTATCGACTTCGAGGTCAAGCCCTGCGCCTGCGACGGCATAGAGGAATGCAAGATCGCGCTCATGAAAAAGATCCGCAACATGCTTGGCGCCAACTTCATCGAAGGTATGGCTTGCGTCGGCGGTTGCATAGGCGGCGCGGGTTGTCTCACGCACGGCGAAAAGAACAAAGCCGAAGTCGACAAATACGGAAAAGAGGCTTACGAAAAGACTATCGTCGACGCCGTTTCCGTCCTCAAAAAAGACTGATATATATTACGGTTTATAACACCGCCGATACGGTTTACCGCCGCGTCGGCGGTATTTTTGTACATAAAATTTGCGGTTTTATACGCAACTTTCCGGTTTTGTAAAACTTTTGACGTAAAATGCGTTTAACTATTGACAATTCCGCCGATAAAGTATAAAATAGTCGTGGAAAATAAAAATAACCGAAAGGAGTTACATTTTATGAACAAAAAGTCCGTAAAAGACGTAGACGTCAAAGGTAAAAGATGTCTGGTAAGGTGCGATTTCAACGTACCCATGAAAGACGGCGTTATCACCGACGAAAACAGAATAAACGGCGCGTTGCCCACGATCAAATATCTTATGGAACACGGCGCGAAAGTCATTCTCTGTTCGCATATGGGCAAACCCCATAATATTTTTACCGAAGGTTTCGGTCTGAATAAAAAGGAGAAAAAGGCTGTAGAGGCTCTTCCCGAAAACGAAAGGGCTGCCGCAAAGGCCGAATATATCGAAAAGGCAAAGAAAGGCGATCTTAAAAAGTTCACGCTCGCGCCCGTCGCAAAGAGGCTCAACGAACTTCTTGACGGCAAGGTGACTTTTGCTACCGACATCGTCGGCGAAGACGCTCGGAAGAAAGTCGCCGCGCTTAAAGAGGGCGAATGCGTACTTCTCGAAAACCTTCGTTTCGATGCGGGCGAAGAGGGCAGAGACGAAGAATTCTGCCGTAAACTCGCATCTTTCTGCGATATTTACGTCAACGACGCTTTCGGTACGGCTCACCGTTCGCACGCATCCACTGCGGCTATCGTCGAATACGGTTTCGTAAAGACTGCCGTATGCGGTTTCCTTATCGAAAAGGAACTTACCGTTATGGCTGACGCTCTCGAAAATCCCGTAAGACCTTTCGTTGCGATTCTCGGCGGAGCGAAAGTCGCGGATAAACTCAACGTTATATCCAACCTCCTCGAAAAATGCGATACGCTTATAATCGGCGGCGGTATGGCTTATACCTTCCTTAAAGCGCAGGGCTACGAAGTAGGTAAATCCCTTGTAGACGACACCAAGATCGAGTACTGCAAAGAGATGATGGAAAAGGCAAAGAAAGAAGGCAAGAAACTTCTTCTCCCCGTGGACGGCGTGCAGATCAAAGATTTTCCCGATCCTATCGACGCTCCTATCGATACGGTAGTAAAGAAGGTCGGCGAATTCGATAAAGACATGGAATCCGCGGATATAGGGCCCGAAACCAGAAAACTTTACGCAGACGCGCTTAAAGACGCGAAGACGATTATCTGGAACGGACCTATGGGCGTATTTGAAAACCCGACGCTTGCGGCAGGCACTATGGCTATCGCCAAGGCTATGGCTGAATGCAAAGACGCAACGACGATTATCGGCGGCGGAGATTCCGCGGCGGCTGTCGCGCAACTCGGCTTTGCGGATAAGATGACACACATTTCGACGGGCGGCGGCGCGTCGCTCGAACTCTTCGAGGGCAAAAAACTCCCGGGTATCGAATGCCTTAACGATAAAGACTGATTTTTTTGAGAGGATTACAATTATGAGAAAAGCGATTATCGCAGGAAACTGGAAGATGAATAAGACCATGGCGGAAACCAAAGCCATGATTACCGAACTTGCTCCGCTCGTTAAAGACGCAAATTGCGACGTTGTGCTTTGCGTTCCGTTCACCGACATTCAGACGGCTAAAAGAGCGGCTAAGGGCAGCAATATAAAGATCGGCGCGGAAAACGTTCACTGGGCTGAAAAAGGAGCGTTCACCGGTGAAATTTCGGCAGATATGCTTAAAGAACTCAAAGTAGACTACGTTATCATCGGTCACAGCGAAAGAAGACAGTATTTCGGCGAAACCGACGAAACCGTCAATAAGAGAGTTCAGGCGGCTTTGAACGCAAAACTCAAACCCATCGTCTGTGTAGGCGAAACCGAGGCCGAAAGAGTATGCGGACTTACCGAAAAAGTACTTGAAAAGCAGATTGTCGAAGGTCTCAAAGGCTTTAAGGCGAAAGATTTCGATAAAATCGTCATCGCCTACGAACCCGTATGGGCTATCGGTACGGGCAAGACCGCCACGGCCGAAGATGCCAACGAGACTATCGGATTTATCCGTAAAGTTCTTGCCAAGAAATTCCACAGATCCATTGCCGAGAAAACCAGAATTCAGTACGGCGGGTCTATGAACGTAAAGAACTGCAAAGAACTTATGGCTAAAGAGGAGATCGACGGCGGACTTATCGGCGGCGCATCGCTGAAAGCCGAAGACTTTGCCTTTATAGTAAATTACGATAAATAATATCCGTAACAGAAATCCGAGCCGTCGCCGTAACCGCGACGGCTCTTTTTATTCTTGTCCGACATACCGGACAAGAATAAAACAAACCATGGTCATACGCGAATATATGCATATTTTTTATTTTTGTAACATTCTTCTGTATTCCCGCGGGGTCATATGCGTAAATCGGGTAAAACTCCTGTTGAAATACGCATCGTCGTAATATCCGACTTCCTCGGCGATTTCTTTTATGGGCTTGTTCGTCGTGACAAGCATCGTCGCGGCGGTCATCATCCGCTTTTGCTGAACATATTGTTTCGGCGAAACCCCGAACAACTTCGCAAACAAATTGGAAAAATAAATCTTGTTAAGATAGACCAACCTGCATAGATCGTCGTTGGTTATTTTTTGGGACAAATTACTTTCGATGTATTTAAGAACGGGCGAAAATCTTTCTTTTTCGCTGCCCTGACTTGCGTCGAAACCTATAAAAAACTGTGACAGCAGGTAACTTACAAGCCCCGACAGGGCTGCGTTTTTCGCTATCGGATTTTCGCTTTTGCTCTCGTAGATTTCGATAATCCGCCTGAACATATAAGACGTGCCTTCGTCGGCGGTATAACTTACCGATTTTTCGGCTGTCTCTATGTAATGGTTAAGTCTGGTGTCGACGGTGAAGTGTACCCATTCGTGATCGAGCGTATCGGTTATGAGTTTTGCGCTTTTTATTGAAAACGCAGGCACGAAATATATGTTTCCGCTTTTTATGCGCATACTTCCGTTTGTAAGTATAACGTCCGCCTCGCCGCTCACTATATGATATATGCGGTAGTAAGGGAAGAAGTTTATAAAACTCTTCCAGTCGTCGTTGACGACGGCGTGTCCTGCTTCGGCAACGGTTATTTCGGGCAACAGATTTTTTAATTCTTCCATATAAAAATTATAGCATAGTACAAAAAATATGTCAAACAAATCGAAAATATCTGTCGAAAATACAATTTCATCTTTATAATATGCATTGCATATCGACAAATTCCGTTGTAAAATTATGTTAGAATATGACCATCGACGATTGCGCCCTTGTGTCGCGGCGTAGATGGGGGAAAGGTTTTTATGAAGAAATTACTGTGTTCGATTTTATCAAATATGCTGCTGGTATCGTCTGCCGGTGCGGCCGGAAGGTCGGTCGAACAGACTCAAAAGCCTATAACCGCGTGCGCGCTCGCGGTGGTCGACGTAACGGATAAAGCCGTTTACGACGAATGTTTCGGCGTTGGTATAGCCGACGCCGCGATATTCCGTCTTTCGGCGGGTCTTAAAATCGT
>USHO01000086.1 GCA_900554485.1 uncultured Eubacteriales bacterium | reverse complement strand
GCAACGCCTGCGCCGGCAACGGCAACGGGAGCGGCAGCGCTTACGCCGAATTCTTCCTCGATTGCTTTAACGAGACTGTTCAGTTCGAGAACGGTCATACCTTTGATTTCTTCAATGAATTTTGCGATATCAGCCATTTTAATATCCTCTCTTTTAATATTTTTACTCTTAAATTATGCGTTTTGTTGTTTTTCGGCAACAGCGTTAAGAGCAACCGCAAGTCCGCCGATGATACCGGACAACGCGCCGGCAAGTTTTGCGACGAGTACTTCTTTGGAAGGAATCGACGCGAGTTCCTTTACTCCGTTTTTATCAACATAAGCATTGTCTACGAACGCGCTTTTAAGAGAGATCTTGTCGTTAGTGGTCTTGCACATTTCGGCAGCGACTCTCGCGGCGCTGGTTTCGTCGGGACAGAACGCAACCGCCGTGGGACCGTTAAGATCCGCATCGAAAGCGGTAACGTCGAGTTCGTTGAACGCGCGCTTTAATAAAGTGTTCTTAAGCACCTTATATTCGGTGTTCGTCTTTCTCATGTTGCAACGGAATTCGGTGTCTTCGGCGACGGTAAGACCTTTATAGTCGATAAGAACGACCGACTTGCTTGCCTGTATCTTCGCCTTGATGTCTTCTACTATTTGCTGTTTGGCATCTCTGTTTGCTGACATATTTACCTCCGTGCCATATTTAACCGCAGAAAAAAGACCTTCCTCGCCGAAATAGAGCGCGGAAGGTCATAAAAAACTTTATAAACTTTCGTCTTTACCTCGGCGGGTGCGTCTGGAACCCCATACGCGTTAAAACCTGCTGTCTACGGTTATTACTTTTTTATTTTACCTTAATTTTAAGGCTTTGTCAAGCGATTATACGCCCTTGGGCGCGACTTTTACGCCGGGACCCATAGTCGAAGTGAGCGCGACGCTCTTGATGTACTGACCCTTCGCAGCCGCGGGTTTCGCCTTGACGATCGCGTCGAGCAGCGCGTTGTAGTTTTCGACGAGTTTTTCCTTGCCGAAACTCTTCTTGCCGATCGCGCAGTGAATGATTGCCTGTTTGTCGAGTCTGTATTCGACTTTACCGGCTTTAATATCGGCGATTGCTTTCGCAACGTCCATAGTAACCGTACCCGACTTCGGGTTGGGCATCAAGCCCTTAGGTCCTAAAAGTTTACCGATTCTACCTACAACACCCATCATATCGGGGGTAGTGATAACGGCGTCGAAATCGAACCAGTTTTCTTTCTGAATCTTGGCGACGAGTTCTTCCGCTCCGACGTAATCGGCGCCCGCAGCAGTAGCGGCGTCTGCCTTTTCGCCTTTGGCAAGGACAAGAACTCTGACGGTTTTACCCGTACCGTTGGGAAGAACGATAACGCCCCTGACCTGCTGGTCTGCCTGCTTGGGATCTACGCCCAGTCTGCAGTGGAACTCTACCGTTTCGTCGAATTTGGCTTTGGCGTTGTTGATAACGATATCCATAGCCTCTTCTGCGTCATATTGTTTAGTGCGGTCAAACGCCTTGATGCTCTCGGCGTATTTCTTTCCGTATTTCATTATTTATAAGTCCTCCTTGTGGTTATAACGGGGTCTCGCCCCTCCCACTTCTATATTATTCCTCGACGGTTATACCCATACTGCGAGCGGTGCCTTTGATCATGCTCATTGCAGCCTCCAAAGACGCGGCGTTAAGATCGGGCATCTTCTGCTTTGCGATCTCCTCTACCTGAGCCTTCGTAAGTTTGGCAACCTTGTCCTTGTTGGGTTTCGCGCTGGCGGTTTCGATGCCGCAGGCTTTCTTTATAAGAACGGGAGCCGGAGGCGTTTTAAGTATAAACGTGAACGAACGATCCTGATAAATAGTGATTACGCAGGGAATTATAAGACCCGCCTCGTTGGCAGTCTTAGCGTTGAACTCCTTCGTGAACCCGGGAATATTGATTCCGTAAGGTCCGAGGGTCGAACCTACCGGAGGTCCCGGAGTTGCCTTGCCCGCAGGTAATTGCAGTTTGACCATAGCGGTAACTTTTTTAGCCATATTTCTCCTCCTAAGAGAGTGGTTTTAACGGAAACGCCGATTATGTGGATTTTAGCGCCCCTCCCACTATATAAAAACCGAAAATTCGGATTTTACGCGTCGTATAAACCTTTGATTTTATCGAGTTGAATAAAGTCGAGTTCGACATCGGTCTCTCTTCCGAACATGGATACCTTGACCCTCGCCTTCTGAGCGGTGTCGTCAAGCGACTCCACGACGCCCGTGAAAGACGCAAGCGGTCCGGAAATGATGTTGACCTCGTCCCCCACGGCAAGATTGCATTCGACGACCTTTTCTTCGAGACGCATTTTACGCACCTCTTCTTCGCCGAGCGGAATCGCCTTACCCTGCGGACCTACGAAACCCGTAACGCCGCGGGTGTTGGTTATAAGATACCACATGTCGTTGGAGTATACCATTTTAAGAAAAACGTAGCACGGGAAAATTTTCCTTTCCACGACCTTTCTCTTTCCGTTCTTCTCTTCGATGGTCTCTTCCATCGGTATTTTAATCTCAAAAATGGTGTCGGACAAGTCGTTGTTCTCGATGAGTTTTTCGATATTGTCTTTAACGAGCGATTCATACCCCGAATAGGTATGAATGACGTACCATTTCGCAAGCGCCTCGTTGCCCATCAGAGTACCTCGAATAACTTAACGAGCGCGCCCGACGCATTTTTGCCCTGGGCGAGTTCGAGCAGTTTCTGTAACCCGAGATCCATAAGCATAATGACGGCAAGCACGAGTATCACGGTCACGAGTACGCAACCGAGTTGTTTCAAAACGGTCTTAAAAGACGGCCATGTAACCTTTTTGAGTTCGGAAAAGATCTCCTTAATCTTGCGTCCCATACGGACGAAGATATTGGGTTTCTTGTTCTTGTTCGTCTTTTTGGCGGGTTGTTGTTTCGCCGCCTCGTTGTTCTTATCCATAATTACAACCTCTGATTTCCGCAACGAAAATCGTATTCGTTACTTCGTTTCTTTGTGAACGGTGTGCTTTTTGCAGAAAGGGCAGTATTTATTGATCTCGATTCTGTCGGGATCGTTTTTCTTATTCTTATACTCGTCGTAATTTCTCTGCTTGCATTCGGTGCACGCCAAAGTTATTCTCGTTCTGTTTCCTTTTGCCATAATTTTCACTTCCCAAAAAATTAACGCCCCTTACGAGCGCTAATTTATTTTACTATAAGTTTGTCCGTTTGTCAACGCTTTTTAAGGTTTTTTTTGAAAACCGCGCGAATTATTTATAAAAGACCGTTAAAAACGCCTTAAATCAGAATAATTCGGGGTGGAGTTGTCTGAATTTTTCGTCCTTTTTCTTCTGACAAGCCGCGGCGAGAGCCATCGCGTCGACCTCTTTCTTCTTGCGACGGAGTTTGAACCCGTGCGATGCGGCGCATTGATCGATCAGCGTCTTCGCGTATCTCATTCCCCTTTCGGACTTAATGCGAAGGAGTACCGGAACGGTAGCGTAACTCACCTTACGGCTGACGTCGACGCAGTGGAATTTCGGGTCGGCGTCTTCGAGGTTCATGTTAAGGTAGAGTTTAAGTGTCTTGCCCGCGACGGAAATCTTGACGAAATGCAATCTGCCGAGGTTGATACTGTCGAACTTTCTTGAAAGACGCGATTTGAGTTTGCTGAAACGGAGTGCGTAGTTCTTGAGTTCGTCATACCTCTCCTGCATAACCTCGTCGCACGCAAGTATCTTCTGGGTGAACGTCGGGGAAATATAGGCATGTTTATATACTTTGACGGGCGCGACGGGAGCGGGTTGTTCCTGCAAAGCGACGCCCGCGGCGGTCTCTTCGGCGGAAGTTTCTTCGTACATACCCCTTAAACGGCGCAACTCTTCACTCGCGGAGAATTTCTCTTCGCTTACCGAAGTACCCGTTCTGTTTACGTTGGCGTTAGCCGTAACCTTCTTACCGTGAAACGTTCTCATAATCTACCTCTCGGACAGGCATAAAACGCGTAAAATACGCCCCGTATACCTTTCTTTCCGTCTCATTATAACAAGTATATCGAAATTTTTCAAGCGATATGTCAATAAAAACGGGAATTTTTTATTTTTGACGCCTTTCGGGTGATCTGCGCCGCAAGCGTAACGCGGCAACAACCGAAAACACGTCGTAAAACCGTTGTTCGTATTATTATTGACGACATGGCAATAAAACGTTGACAAACCGCTTTATGGGGAGTATAATGGCGGCGTTGTCATTATATAAATATATGCGGACGCGCAAGCCCGCAGAACGGAAAACTTATGAACGATACCGTATTAAACATTTTTTATTATCTCGCCGTCATCCTGATATTCGCAAAAAGTCTGGGGCTTATCGCAAGAAAACTCGGGTTGCCGCAGGTAGCCGGCATGGTTATAGCGGGTATAGTCGTCGGGCTTTTGGGTAAACTCCATAAACCCTGGAACGAAAACCCGGCGCTGTGGTTCTTTATGAAACCCAGCGACGGCGAAAAGGAAATTCTGCACGCCTTCAGTCAGGTGGGCGTCGTTCTTATACTGTTTTCGAGCGGACTCGAAACAAAACTGGACGACCTCAAACACAGCGGACTCGCCGCGACCGTCATCGCGATATGCGGCGTCGTAG
>USHO01000085.1 GCA_900554485.1 uncultured Eubacteriales bacterium | reverse complement strand
AGCGCGAAAATAGCGGCGTTTTGGCAAGGTTCGTTTTATTCTTGGCTGGCATACTAAAAAAATCAAGCCGAGCGTGATAATATGTTACGACGAACCTTTCGACTCGATGAGGGGTAATATAATAAGTTTTCTGCCAACGACTTACGAATGGACAAAGAATTTAAGCCCCGAAGATTTCGCCCGTTTTCAATGGGAAAAACATCACAAAAACATAATGGGGCTCGATCCGTCGCAATTCAGATATTTCAGATATGAAGACCCGCATGCGAAAATCGACATAAAGCCGTGCGCGGTATGCGGTCGCCCGGTAGCAATCGACAAATTCGGCATAGGCGAATGTTCGTGCGGATGGATTCAGAACCCGCAGGTAACAGACCCGGACGAGGTTATGTACCCTAACCTTACATCGCTGAATAAGGCGAAAAACTTATATTTCGCCGGCAAAAAAATAACGCCCGACTTCGAGTCGTTCGTCGATGCGCTTTATATGTACAGCGAAATGCTTTTTAAGTATGACGGGGTTACATACGAAGTGTTTATCCGTCAGGACGAAGTAATCGTATTCTGTTCGGAAAATATGCAACAGGAATACGACTCGCGCGAAAAGTTCATGGCTTTCGCGAGTATCGGCGGAGTTTTGCTGAAAGATTTATGGTCAGGCGTTACAGAGCCGTCGTATATGTATTGACTTAAAAAACACCCGCCCGCAATTTTATGCGGACGGGCGTTATTGATTTTTATATCAGGTATTTTCCGGAACGGCATCTTCGACGTCCCGTTTTTTGTCTTTTTTCTCGCCTTTACGGATATGTCTGAAAATCGCGACGGCGGAAATAAATACGAATCCCACGCCGACCCACGGTCTTCCCGTAACGCAAGTAAGTATGAGCGACGACAATCCGAAAACGGCAAACGTCACGATACTGCCGAGCCTGTGTTCCATGCGACAGATACCTATAAGCACGATATAAATCACGGCGAGAATCAATCCCGCCGGACTGAGCCTTAACGTGGCGAAAGCCACGCCGAAAGAAGTCGCTATACACTTGCCGCCGCCAAAACCGTTGAACACGCCGACGGCGTGTCCGAGTACAGGCGCAACCATTACGAGCGAAAACATAAAGTTGTTCGTCGGCAACAGTCTTACGGCGATATACGCGGGCAGATAGCCCTTAAACAAATCGCACAAAAGACATAAAAATCCGATTTTAGCACCGCACGCGCGGAATGCGTTCGTCGCGCCCGGGTTATGATCTTCGGTATTTTCGGTTACGTCTACGCCTTTAATCCACAGAGGAATAAGTCGGCAGAACATAACTCCGCCGAGCAGAAACGCGCCCGCTATCAGAGCGACGTATGCACAGAATTCTCCGATTTGCAACATTCTAACACCCTCTTTGCAATGTCGTCTGCGCCGAACGGGTTAATCTCTCTCCTTTGCGCATCTTCCATCGCTTTTCTCTCTTCTTCGTTATCCAGAAGCCATTCGGCTTTTTCCAAAGCCTCCGTGCTGTTTTTCGCCAGTTTCGACATTCCTTTGGCGGCGTAAAACCTGGCGTTATAAGTCTCGCAACCCGGTATCGGCTTGAAATGTACCACCGGCACGTTGGCTACGGCTACCTCGGTACTCGATAAGCCGCCCGACTTGCTTATAACGACGTCGGCAGCCTTTAAGTATAAATACACCTTATCGGTAAACCCGACCGCGACAACGCTTTCCGCGGGACAGGTCTTTGAAATCTTTTCTTTGAGTTTCGCGTTATTACCCGCAAGAATACAGTAAAAACGGTCTTTCCCGACGCCCTCTTTACGGAATTTTTTTATAAGCGGTTTTATGCTTTCGCAACCGACACCGCCGGACATTATGAGTATTATCTGCTTATTCTGCGGCAATCCGAGTTGTTCCCTTGCCTCCGCGCGCGTAATTTTTTGGCGGAATTTCGGCGACACCGGTATGCACGTCGGTATAAGGTTATCACTGCGCATCTTCTTCTTTTCAAAATCGGCTTTAAGGTCGGGATGCGGAATGAAATATTCGTCGAGATCGGTGTCGTTCGTAAAAGGAATGACGGTATAGTCGGTTATCACGCCGAAAAACGGAATGTGTTCCGGGTGTCTGCGCTTTATAGCCGTCAGAGCCTCCATACCGTACAGGTGCGAAGTAATAACCGCGTCGAATTTGTTCGCAACGATATAATCGTTGAGTTTCTCGGCGTATTTCGCGTTGAGCGAATATATCGGCGAAGGTAATTTCGTCGCCGAATAACACGCGCCTATTTTATATACCGCCCCGAACGCCGCCGGGGCTTTTTTTATGAGATTGTTATATGCGGAGGCTATACGTTTAGGGCTTTTTTCGTGATTGAACGAAACGGGATCTTTAAGTTCCCATTCCGCGCCCGCGTTCGACAACGCCTCGCATACGGCTTTCGCCGCGCTGTTATGCCCTTCCCCCGTAGAGCAACTCAGTACAAGTATTTTCATCGAAAGTTATTCTCCTTATCCGTCGGCAGGCAGTAACGCCGTCTACGCCTATATTTTATAACATTGCCGATTTTTTTGCAAGCATTTTTCATAAATTCCCTGTCTACAGTTATAGAATTATGAGAGAAAGTCGGTAAATATCGGTAGAATACCGCTCTACCGACAATAGAATTGTGGAAATTTTATAAAAATCGTTGCTTTTTAATAAAAAAGGTATTATAATGCAGGTATGAAGAACGATATAAAAACAACGGTCGCAAGCAACCTTATCGCGTTGAGAAAGAGCAAGGGGCTCACTCAGGCGGACGTTGCCAACGCCCTGAACTATTCGGATAAATCCGTTTCAAAGTGGGAACATGCCGATTCGTTGCCGGATATTTCGATATTGTCCGCGCTTGCCGACATGTACGGCGTAACGCTGGATTATCTCACGCACGAAGACGCAGAAGAACAACTTGCCTACGTCAACGGCAAGCATAAACCCGACAGAGAACGTCAGCTTACGATAGAAATTCTTGCGGTAACGATAATACTGCTCTGTTCTACAGTGGCGTTCGTATACGGATATTGTTTCCGCGAAGTACAGTATGTTTTCTGGCAGGCGTATCTGTGGGCAATACCGGCGAGTTCGATTCTGCTGCTGTACTTCAATCGCGTATGGCACAAAAACATACTGGCGTCGATTATATTGAAATCCATATTGCTGTGGTCGTTACTACTGTGTATCTATCTGCAATTTTTCGATTACAAATTATGGATGATATTTATAATAGGCGTGCCGATAGAGGCCATATTCATTCTGTCTGGCAACCTGACAAAATTCAAATAAATTCAGCGGGAGGCATAAAATGAAAGTTATTTTATTACAGGACGTAAAAGGTACGGGCAAGAAAAACGACATAGTCGAAGTAAGCGACGGCTACGCAAGGAATTGCCTTTTCAAGAAAAAATTAGCCGTGGAGGCTACCACCGCGGGCGTCAACGCCGTAAACGGACAGAAAAAAGCCGCCGAATACCACAAAGCGGAAGAAATAAAAAAATGGAAAGAAGTGGCGGCGTCGCTTAAAGGCGCGGAAGTAATCTGTTTTGTCAAATGCGGCGAAAACGGAAAGGTCTTCGGCAGCGTAACTTCAAAAGAGGTCGCCGACAAACTCGCCGAAAGCGGTTACGACGTAGACAAAAAGAAAATCGTGCTGAAAGACGCGCTTAAAAACGTCGGCGTTTACGATGCCGAAATAAAATTTCTGCCCGACGTTACGGCTAAAATCAAAGTAAAAGTAGAGGCGGCAAAATAACCTCGGTCATATAGCAATCTTAAATCCCCGCGGCAAACAATTCGCCGCGGGGATTTTTTATTTTACGACAGCAATATTCTGTCGCTTAAATCGCCTGCCGTTTCAAATTTCTTCAACAGGTCTCCGACGGTGAGTTTTTTCTTCTCATCTCCGCGGACGTCGAATATTACCCTGCCGGCATGCATCATTATAAGCCTGTTGCCGTAAGTCAAAGCATCGTTCATATTATGCGTTATCATAAGCGCGGTCAGATTGTCTTTCTTTATGATTTCGTCCGTAAGATCGAGTACTTTTTTCGCCGTTTTCGGATCGAGAGCGGCGGTATGTTCGTCAAGCAAAAGCAAATCGGGGCGTACAAGCGACGACATCAGCAGCGTCAGAGCCTGTCTCTGCCCGCCCGAAAGAGTTCCGACTTTCTGTCCGGTGCGTTCGTCCAGCCCTAGCCCCAAGGCTTTCAGCATTGCCTTATACTTTTCGAGTTCGCCTTTTTTCATGCCCCATTTCAACCCGCGTTTTTTACCGCGCCGCGCCGCAAGCGCAAGATTTTCGTCTATATTCATCCCCGCGGCGGTTCCCGATAACGGATCCTGAAACACCCGGGCGATATATTTCGCCCGCTTATATTCTTTGAGCGTCGTAATATCCTTGCCGCTGAGTAATATCTGTCCTTCATCCGCGACGAAAACGCCCGAAACCACGTTCAACAACGTCGATTTACCCGCTCCGTTGCCGCCGATCACCGTAACGAAATCCCCGTCGTCGACTTTGAGATTTACTCCGCAAAGCGCCTGCTTTTCGTTGACCGTTCCCCTGTTGAAAGTAAGCGACACGTCTTTAAGTTCAAGCATTTTTTCTCCTCCTTTTTACGAAGATTTTTCCGACGTTCGGCGCGCACAGCGCGACGACGATTATGATCGTCGTGACGAGATTGAGATCCGTCGATTTAAGCC
>USHO01000084.1 GCA_900554485.1 uncultured Eubacteriales bacterium | reverse complement strand
AAATTTTCGCCGAGCCGCATTTCATAATTATATTCAATATCCGTATCGTTTCTTTTCGGCGATAAAAAAGGCGAGCGACACTATAAGCGCGCAGGCCTCCGTCGCGAACGATGCCCACCAGATGCCGTCAACGCCGCATAAAACCGGCATAAGCAACACGAAACCGACCTGAAACACCAGCGATCTCGCAAACGAAAGTATCGCCGACACGAGCCCGTTGTTCAGGGCGGTGAAGAACCCCGACGCATATATCGTCAATCCCGTAAAAATAAACGAGAACGAGAATCTGCGGAATGCGTATACGGTCAGGTCGAACAGGGTTTTATCCTGACCGACGAACAGCATGGACAGCGGTACGGCAAGAGCCTGCGCCAAAGCCGACAATACGACGCCCGATACCGACATCGAAATCATACTTTTTTTGTACAGGCTTTTCAGTTCGTCCTTGTTGCCTGCGCCGTAGTGGTAACTGACCACGGGTGCGCTGCCTATCGAAAATCCGATTTCGATCGCGAGGAAGATCAACTGAACGTACATAAGCACACCGTATGCCGAAACGCCGTTCTTGCCTATGTACTTCATCAGTTGCAGATTGTAGAGTATACCTACGATCGACGACGCCACGTTCGTGAGAAGTTCCGAAGATCCGTTGGCGCATGCTTTAAGAAGAGGGGAAACCTCGATTTTCGTCTTTTTAAGTTGCAGCAGGCTGTCGTTTTTTCTCCAAAAGTATATTAGTGGGATAACTCCGCCGACGATCTGACCCATTCCGGTTGCGACGCCCGCGCCGACAAGCCCGAACTTGCATACGACTATGAACAGGAAGTCGAAAAAGGCGTTCGTCACGCCTGCGATTACGGTAACGATAAGACCTATGCGCGGCTTGCCCGCCGTCGCGAGAAAACTCTGAAATACGTTCTGCAACATAAACGTCGAGATAAATGCGATGACCGTTCTGCCGTATACGACGGCATGGTCGATCATATCGTTGTCTGCGCCGAGAAGTCTCGCTATAGGGCGGGTAAACACCAGTCCGACGGCGGTAAGAATAACGCCGAGTATGACGGTGAACATTACCAGCATGGTAAAATAGCGGTTCGCTTTGTCTTCGTCGCCCTCGCCAAGTGTTTTCGCGACGAGAGCGGAGCCGCCCGTGCCTATCATGAACCCCGTTCCGCCGATTATCATGATAAACGGCCATATGATGTTTATCGCGGAGAACGGGGTATAGCCGATGAAATTGGATATGAAAAGTCCGTCTATGACGCTGTAAACCGACGTACAGATCATCATTATTACCGACGGCAGAACGAATTTGTAAAGCCTTCCGTAAGTGAAATGATCGGATAATTTTATAACCTTGCTATCTGACATAATAGCACTATTATAAAGGAATGTAAATTAAAGTCAAGCGTTTGACCAAACTTTTCACGCTCTCGTTCGGGGATGCCGGACAAGAATAAAACGAACCGTTGTCTGAGACGTATTTTTGACTGATACGTCGTTACGCTCGCAGCTTATACGTCATGTATTAACACGTTCGCGTGCCTTGTCCGGCATATGAAAAGTTAAATTTTATATCAGTTTTTTCAGCCTTTCCTCATAGGTTTCTTCGAGAGTTTTGAGTTCTTCGGTAAGCGCGCGGGTCTTTTCGCCGAGTTCTTTGCCGTGGTTGTTAAGGAGTTCCGCAAGTTCGGTTATGCCCATGACCGTGCCTTTTACCATGAGTTCGGCGACGTGCGACCCCGAATCGTCGGTCATTACGTTCATTTTTACCGCGGCTTTCATGAACGCTTTTTTCATGAAATTTATGTCCTGCGGTTCCGTACCGGTTTCCTTCATGAAGGCGCGCAGTTTGCCGATGTATTTTTCGTAACCCTCGTATTCGTTTTTGAGTTCGGCTTTCATCTTTTCGTCGTCGGTTTCGTTTATGATGTTTGAAATCGACTGCAAGCCGATGTGCGCGTTTTTGTAAATCGAGACGAGCGCCTCTTTATCAAGATTTTTTTCTTCCATTTTATTCACCTCACGGGGTAAGTATTGCCCGTGACGGAAAAAATAATACTTTTTATCTTAAAATGCGGTAAAAATTATTGACTTTCGGTTGCGGATAATGTATAATCGTTAAGAACCGCTCGGAAAGGGCTTTTTTAAGTTGCGTAAAAACAACGCCCGAAAATATTTTCCGGCGAGATTAGACGGGAGGTCTATTTTTCAGATGTACGCTATCATTGAAAACGGAAGTAAGCAGTACAGAGTTGCCGTAGACGATATAGTAAAGTTCGAGAAACTCAACGCCAAAGTCGGCGATAAGGTTTCTTTCAACGTTTTGCTCGTATCGGACGAAAACGGAATCAAAACCGCGGCAGAAGCTGCCAAGTACGTTGTCGAGGGTGAAGTTCTTGCTCAGGATAAAGAGAAGAAAATCATCGTCTACAAATACAAGGCTAAGAAGAACGAAAGAAAGAAACAGGGTCACAGACAGCCTTACACCAAGGTTAAGATCACCGCTGTTTCCGAGAAAGCGTAATACGGAGGGTCAAACGGTATGATACTTATTAGTTTATTCGCGCACCACAAAGGAATGGGCAGTACCGACAACGGTCGTGACAGTAACGCCAAGCGTCTCGGACCCAAGCGTTCCGACGGACAGGCGGTTCTTGCGGGCAACATCCTTGTAAGACAGAGAGGCACGAAATTCCACCCGGGTAAGAACGTAGGCATCGGAAGCGACGATACGCTTTATGCGCTTGTCGACGGTGTCGTAAGATTTGAAAGACTCGGAAGAGACAAAAAGCAGGTAAGCGTTTACGCTGCCAACGACTAATCAAAAACTGCGGGTTTACAGACCCGCTTTTTTGTTATATGGCTACTATAATCACCGAAGACGAATTTTTCAATATAAAAGATACTCTCGAATGCGGTCAGATTTTTCGTTTCAGACCGTTCGGGAAAGGTTATCTTGTCTTTTCGACCGATAAAGCCTGTTATTCTTACGGCGAAAACGGCAGGACGTTCATCGAATGCCCCGACGAAGACGAGGAGTATTTCAGACGGTTTTTCGACCTCGACAGGGATTATTCCCAAGTTTACGCCCGCGCGGAAAAAAGCGGATACGAAATAGTAAGATCCGCCGCGACCGCGGGCAGGGGTATAAGGATACTCAATCAGGATAAAAACGAGACGTTATTTTCGTTTCTCGTTTCGCAGAATAACCGCATACCCAGGATAAAATCCATCATCGAACGCACATGCGACGCCCGAGGCGACAAAAAGACGTTTTCGGGCGAAGAATATATGACGTTTCCGTCGGCGGAAAAACTCTTCGACGAAGACGTAGGATTTTATTCGTCGCTTGGTTACGGTTACAGGGCGGGGTTCATACAGAGCGCGGCGCGCAGGCTGAAAGAGTCGCCGGGCGAACTCGACGCTCTCTCTTCGCTTTCAACAGCCGATCTTAAAACATCGCTTACGAATTTCAAGGGCGTCGGACCTAAAGTCGCCGACTGCGTGTCGCTGTTCGCGTATCACAGAACCGATGCGTTTCCCGTCGACACATGGATAGAGAAACTCTATCGCGAAGATTTCGGCGGAACCGAGAAAGACCGCAGGAAAATCAACGAATTTTTCGTCGATGCGTTCGGCGAAGATTCGGGGTATGTTCAGCAATACGTTTTTTATTACAAACGGAGTATTATGTAAAAATTACGCAACGATTTACGTTGCGTTTTTTTATGTTTGGATATATAATATAGACATCACGATAATAATGGGTGATTTTATGAAAAAAACTAAAATCGTTTGTACGTTGGGACCTTCCAGCGACACTAAAGAGACAATTTCCGCGATGTTCGACGCGGGTATGAACGTATGCAGGCTTAATTTTTCGCACGGTACGCACGAAGAACAACTTAAAAAGATAAACATAGTAAAAGAACTCAGAGAAGAAAGACATATCCCGTTGCCGATAATGCTCGATACCAAGGGTCCCGAGTTCCGTACGGGGAGATACAAAAACGGACGTATAACTCTTAAAAAAGGAGACAAATTCACGTTTACGACCGACGATATAATTGGTGACGAAACCCGCGTTTCGGTGTCTTATAAACTCATAACCGAGTCTATGAAAAAAGGCGATAAAATATTGCTCAACAACGGGCTTATGACTTTTGTCGTAGACGGAGTCGTCGGCAACGACGTAAACTGCACGGTGCTCGTCGGCGGCGAGACTTCCGACCACAGAAGCATGTTCTTCCCCGGTAAACATCTGAAACTCGACTTCTTGTCCGAACAGGATAAAAAAGACCTGCTTTTCGGCATAGAGTGCGGCGTGGATTTTATTGCGCTTTCGTTCGTGTCGTGTAAAGAAGACATAGAGTGCGCGCGCGAATTTCTTAAAGCCAACGGCGGCGAAGATATAGACTTAATCGCCAAAATCGAAAACAGCGCGGGCGTAGAGAATCTCGAAAGCATTCTTAAAGCGTCCGACGGAGTAATGGTCGCCAGAGGCGATCTCGGCGTCGAAATTCCTTACGAGGAACTGCCGAATATACAAAAACATATGATCGACATGAGCCGTATTCTCGGCAAACGCTGCATAACCGCGACCGAGATGCTCGAATCGATGACGCATAACAAACGCCCGACGAGGGCGGAAATTTCCGACGTCGCGAACGCCGTTTACGACGGTACGAGCGCGGTAATGCTTTCTGGCGAGACCGCCGCCGGCGAAT
>USHO01000083.1 GCA_900554485.1 uncultured Eubacteriales bacterium | reverse complement strand
AGCCGCCGCAGCATTTCACAGGCACTGAACATTCTGGAACAGCCGGGCAGCCGCTGGCACATCACCAAATATGCCGGCATTGCCGGAAATTATCTGCTGATGATGTTCTATACCATGGTTGCCGGCTGGATGCTCTACTACGCGTTCCTGTACGGTTCGGGAAAGATCACTGCCGTTTCCGCCGAAGAAACTTCCGCGGAGTCGTCGCGGGCGTTGATTTTCGCAACGAGATCTTCTTTAACGTCTCTCTTTTTTCTGGTTCTTTTCGCGGGTCTTACGACCAGATCGCACGATGACGCCATGGTTTTAAGCATTTCTGCGTATTCCGTTCCGTCGTTCATAAATTATCCTCACTTTTCGTTTTTTACTGCTATATCTTATGAGGAGACTTTACGGCTTAGAACGCCGACGGAAAATTCCCCGTGTCGGAATTTGTCGACCGTGTTTTTAAGCGGCGAGCGGATAACCCGAACGCAACAGGATCGTCTTCGATGCGTCGTATCCGTTTTCGAGCGCGTCGAAGAGGTATCTCTTTGCTTTTATCACGTCGCGTCTGACGGTTACGCCCTTGTCGTAGCACAGCCCGAGATAATATTTCGCCTCGGGACAGCCGATTTCGGCAGCCTTCTTCCATACGCGGAAAGCCTTTTTCTCGCTCTTTTCGACGCCGACGCCGTAAAAATAGTTGCGGGCGAGCAGGAGCATTGCCCCGGTGTGAAGTTTGTTTGCCGCTTTTTTAACGTATTTAAGCCCCTCTCTGAGGTCTTTTTCGCCGCGGGCGGCGGAACATAACATATAACCGTACATATATTGCGCCGAGGAATGTCCGAGCCTTGCCGCCTCGCCGTACCATTCTTTCGCGAGTTCGGTATTTTTGCCCGTTCCGCGACCGTAGTAATATTTTTCGCCGAGAATATAGCAGCATTCCTTGTTTCCGTTAAGCGCGCCTTCGATTATGTTTTTGTCAGTCATTTTTCTTACTCCTTTGCGTTTTCGTAATTTACGACCCGATTATACCTTGTAAATACGACAAACGCTTGTCATAATAAACGCGATTGTAAAAATTTTTTATAATCCGCGATTTTGGCGGCGTGGCTGATAGTGTAAAAACAATATAATCGGCGAACGGCGAAAACCGTTGATTTTTTTTACGTTTTGTTTTATCATTATAACAGATTTGTTGTTTGCTTCGTCGGGAACGTTCCGGCGCAGACGAACGGCGAAAAAGATAAAAGAGGAATATTTTATGAAGATGACTTTCCGCTGGTACGGCGAAAACGACTGCATACCCCTTAATTATATAAAACAGATACAGGGTATGACGGGTGTTGTTACCGCCGTATACGACGAACCCGTAGGGGGAGTGTGGAGCGTTGAAAAACTGCAGAAACTTAAAAGTCTTGCCGCTGCGGCGGGGCTCGAAACCGAGGTTATAGAGAGTATCCCCGTTCATGAGGATATAAAACTCGGGCTGCCGACGAGGGATAAATATATCGAGGCATATAAGCAGAATATCATAAATTGCGGCAAGATAGGCGTAAAATGCGTATGCTATAATTTCATGCCTGTCTTCGACTGGTTCAGAACGAATTTATATTATAAGCATGCCGACGGGTCGACTTCGCTTTCGTATTCCGAAGCCGATTTCAAAAAACTCGACAAACACAACCTGCGCCTTCCCGGGTGGGACGAGAGTTACACCCCCGACGAGTTGAACGGACTGCTTAAAGCGTACGAGGGTATGACGCACGAAAAACTGTTTGAAAACCTCGTGTACTTCCTCGACGCAATAATGCCTGCGTGCGAGGAGGCGGGTATAAACATGGCAATCCACCCCGACGATCCGCCGTGGGATATATTCGGGTTGCCGAGAATAGTCGGCAGAGAAGAAGATTACGACAGGCTTTTCGCCGCGGTGCCGAACCCGCATAACGGAATAACTTTCTGTACGGGCAGTCTCGGTGCGGGCAGATTCAACGACTTGCCGAAAATGGCTGCCAAGTATGCGAAACGTATATACTTCGCGCATTTAAGGCAACTTAAATACACTTCCGAAACCGATTTTTACGAAAACGGACATCAGACGGCGGAAGGCAACGTCGATATATACGAGATAGTACGCGCGCTTGTCGAAAACGGTTTCGACGGATACCTGCGCCCCGATCACGGCAGAAACATCTGGGGCGAAGACGCAAAACCCGGTTACGGTTTATATGACAGAGCCCTCGGCGCGGCATATCTCGCCGGTGTGTTCGAGGCGGTTGAAAAAGATTTGAAAAAGGAGAAAAAATTATGAAGATACCATTTAACATAGATCTCGGTGGCAAGACAGCCGTCATTACGGGCGCGGGCGGAATAATCTGCGGAGAATTCGCCAAAG
The DNA here is from genome assembly GCA_900554485.1 of uncultured Eubacteriales bacterium. Classification (GTDB taxonomy): domain Bacteria; phylum Bacillota; class Clostridia; order Christensenellales; family Borkfalkiaceae; genus UBA10281. The sequence goes on along the minus strand of USHO01000083.1, from coordinate 2,407 downwards.
CCCTTGCGAGTCAGGGCGCGAACGTAGCCCTTCTCGACATAAATTACGACGCCGCCGCGAAGGTTGCGTCCGAAATAGGCGAGAACGCGTTGGCGATACGTTGCAACTGTCTTGACAAAGAAAGCATAAAAGAGGCGTATAAGACGGTAAAAGAGGCTTTCGGCAAAGTCGACATACTCATAAACGGCGCAGGCGGCAACAATCCCAAGGCAACGTGCGACAACGAGTATATGTTCCCGGACACTACGGGTGTCAAAGACTTTTTCGCGCTGGAAGAAAGCGGACTTAAATTCGTGTTCGATCTCAATATAACTTCGGCGTTTCTCGTAACGCAGGTTTTCGCCGAGGATATGGTGAAGACCGGCGGAAACATAATCAACATCTCGTCGATGAACGCCTATCGTCCGCTTACGAAGATCCCCGCGTATTCGGCGGCAAAAGCGGGCGTAAGCAACTTTACGCAGTGGCTTGCGGTACACTTCGCTCCGTGCAATATACGTTGCAACGCGATCGCGCCCGGATTTTTCGTAACCAATCAGAACCGCGCGCTCTTATTCGACGAAAGCGGCAAACCGACCGCGAGAACCGAAAAGATTCTCGCCGCTACCCCGATGAAGAAATTCGGCGAAATCGACGATCTGCTCGGCTGTCTGTTCTGGCTTGTCGACGATAACGCAAGCGGGTTCGTAACGGGTACGGTCATACCTGTCGACGGAGGATTCTCGGCGTATTCGGGAGTATAAATACAAAGCGATTTAAGCGGTCGGAGGAATTTCTCCGACCGCTTTTATGTCGGTCGGAAATAACACGAACCTTGCCGTAACGCCGATAAAAAATAGTATTGACAAAAACGCGCTTACGGGTTATAATTGATTTATGAAATTCATACATATGGCAGACGCCCATTTAGGCTCTAAAATGGAGGCTAAACTTTCGGGCGAGCAGGCAAAATTACGCCGTTCGGAAATCCGCGCGACTTTCAGAAGAACCGTCGAATACGCCGCCGCGAACGATATAAAAGTCTTCGTTATAGCGGGCGATCTGTTCGACGCCGAAAAACCCCTTAAAAAAGACAAGGAGTTTTTTTACGATACCGTAAAACGGTTTGACGGTATCGACTTTCTGTATCTTCGCGGCAATCATGACCGCGGCGGCAACGGCGAAGACCTGCCCAACTTAAAAACATTTTCAAAGGACTGGACTTATTACCGTTACGGGAAAGTCGTGTTCGCGGGGGTCGAACTCTGCAGAGAAAACTCAGTGTCGCTCTATTCGTCTTTACGGCTTGCCGCCGACGACGTGAACGTCGCGATAATGCACGGCGATATATCCGAGGGGGCGGGCGAAGATAAAATCAGACTGTCCGCGCTGAAAGACAAGAATATCGACTATCTTGCGCTCGGGCACATACATTATTCTTACGAAAAACCGCTCGGAAGTCGCGGGATAGCGAGGTATGCGGGTTGTCCGGAAGGCAGAGGATTTGACGAGACAGGCAAAAAAGGCTTTTTTGTCGTCGACGTCGACGAATCCGCAAAGACGTTGCGATCCGAATTCGTTTCGCTTGCCGAAAGGACGATTTATCGTTACGAAACGGACGTGTCTGCGGCGGAGAAACCGTCGGACATATACGCTTTGGTCAGAAGGACCGTATCGGCGGATAAAAAGGATCTTATAAGGGTCGAACTTGTCGGGGAGAGAAGTTACGACGACGAAAACCTTGCCGACGATATAGCCGCTTATCTTAAAAATTCGTACTTTTTCGTATCGGTCAAAGATCGCACGGTCAGAAAATATTCCGCCGAAGACTTTGCAGGCGACGCGTCGCTGAAAGGCGAATTCGTGCGTCAGGTGCTGGCGTCGGATCTGCCCGACGAGAGGAAAAGCGAGATCATCGCCGTCGGACTTAAAGCGCTTGCCGGCAGGGAGGTGGACTGATGAAGATACTTTCGTGTTTTATAGAAACTTACGGAAAAATCGAAAAGACGAAATTCGATTTTTCCGACGGACTTACCTCGATCGTCAGGGAAAACGGCGCGGGGAAAACCACGCTGGCGTCTTTTTTAAGGGCGATGTTTTACGGGTTGCCGCCCACGAAAGCCAATTCCGTCGCGTTTAACGACCGCGAGAGATTTTACCCGTTTTCGGGCGGAAAGTTCGGCGGGTCGCTGACGTACGAAGTCGGCGGTAAAACCTACAAAATAGAGCGGTTTTTCGATAAAAAGAGCGTAAACAAAGACACGGTTAAACTGTATGAAAACGGAGAGGAGATACCGGCGGAATATTCGCTCGGGCTGAAACTTTTCGGCGTTGACGAAAGGGCGTTTACGCGCACGGTTTTTTGCGGAAACGATTTCGTCGGCGACGGCGAAGATGCGGCGGCGAAACTGTCGGACTTCGTGGAAGA
>USHO01000082.1 GCA_900554485.1 uncultured Eubacteriales bacterium | reverse complement strand
CTGACGATAATTCGTCAGCCCCGCGGCTTTTCGGATACCCGTCAATCGGGTATTTTCACTTCGCTTTCGGTGAATGCGACGTATCGATCGAGCGAATAATGCTCGCGCGCGCAGTCTATGTCGGCGTAACGAGCGGTCGAAACAAACCTGTCGCGGACACTTCCCCTGTTTTCTTCGTTACCGTTCGGATAATAATCGTAATAGTTCAGATAGAGCATATCCAGAGCGGTCGTCTTTACGCCCGCCAATCTTTTAAGATACGTCTCTCTTTCTTCGCCCGAATATTCCGCCGTAATTCTCTTTTCTCCGTCTTCTATCACAGCTATCGCCTTTTCGAGCATCTCCAACGGATTGTTTGCGCCGTTTGTAAAATTGCCGAAAGTCGTAAACCGTACGTCTTCGCCCGCATTTAATTTTTCGGCATAATTATCCGAGAACAATCGTATATATTCTTTCACGTTATCCGCCGCTACGGAATAATATCCTTCTATATATTCGTCCATAAGTCGATTTGCCGGCAGTTTGCTGCCGTTAATCGACTTGCGGTAGGCATACGCGCGGATATTGCACTGCCAATTCCTGCAAGAGTCGTTACTGCCCTGCATGCAAAGATAGTCGATTCCGTAACTTTTGAAACCGCGTATATTCGCGTCTATATTTTTGAAAGAGTCGTAGAACCCGAAATAATCGTTGAACGCTATATCGTAAGCCCAGAACCAGAAGGTGCGGGCGATCGTCCGCCATTCTTTCAACGCTCTGCCGATTTCGGCATCCTGCCGCGGGTCGAAATAATCGTACGCGGCGTTTGAAAACAACGCAAACTGAATTATGAGGTTTTCGTCTGCGACGACGCTTGCGTCGACGGGTTCGATTTTACCGTTTTCGCATATAACAGGCGCGTCTTTGGCATAATCGTAAGCGAAAGTCATCAACCTGACCGTCCTGCCGAGTTCCCTTGCCGCTCTTTCGTTTACGCCGCGTATTACGGCGTTACAAAAGCGGACAAGCAACCCGCTGCGTTTGTAAACGGCTGCAAGGCGTCGGTTGTTATCGTCGTCGAAATAGTCGGAGCCGTCTTCCTGAGTAAGCGTAAAAATATTCGCCTCGGGATGAGCGACGACGTCGCCATACATCTCGTCGATAACGATTTTAACCACGCTTTCGGGCATATCTTCGTTTATCGTACCGTCGTCGTTAAGTCCGTTGGTTATGTCGATCGTCGTCATTTTTTCGTCGTTGACGATTATATGGCGATAAAATTCGGGGTGCGTTTTGCCGTATTTTTCATAAGGAACGTAAAAATGAAAGTTATGCGAGCCGTTCCTGCCGTATACCTCTATCTTACCGCCGTGCGCGGCATCGGGTTCCGTAAATACGTCTTTAACCCTGACTTTCGCCATAAAATCCTGATCGGCGGTTGTCTGAAACGTATCGCCGACAAGGTAGGTGCGCATCTCGAAAAGCGGTTCGTAAGAATATTCATTTACGCTAAAAACCGTCTTATGCGGTATTATTTCGCAATCGGCGGTAAGAAATTTTACGCCGAGACATTCTTCTGCGAAGGCAAACGCCGCATAGACGACGGCGCAGTTCGTTCTGCCGATTATTTTCACGTCGTCGCCGTCGGGTTTTATGACGAAACCGTCGACGTGCGAAGTTTTAAGCGAGCGGTCGAGGATAAGCGAAATCCGATTCTCTCCGCCGTCGCCTTCGGCGATCTTAACGCCCGTCACTTTATACAGGTAATCGATAACCGCTCCGACGGCGGTACGGCGCAAAGCGTCGTCAAGCCCGTCGGACATTACGGTATAATTTTTAAGTCGTTCGTTTGTTATGGTAAGCATTTCGTTTATTTTAATACGACCAGTACGCCCTCGCCCGCCTCTAACGTAAGCGGCAGATTTTTGCCCGCAACTTCCGTCGAAACGGCGCGCTGAATAACCTCGTAACCGTATCGTTTATCGAAACCGAGCGTTACTTCGGCTTTTTCTTTTCTCGAATAATTGACGACGTATAAAGCCGTGCCGCCGAGATAATCGAAACACCCGACGAAACAGTCGTCGCCGGTAATCTTCGCAAGCTGGCGGAATTTACCGTCGCGGATGAGTTCGTCGCGGTCTTCGCCGGACGTCATAGCCAGTTCGTTCGCCTTATCTCCGTGTACGATTAAGCCGATATTCGCGCTGTTCATGAGAATGTGATCGATCGCCTTTATCTGCCTGTTGGCTTTCTGTACATAATAATACCACTCGTTCACGCTGCCCGCGGCAGATATAAGTCCGTTACGATTGAAATCGTACGTTCCGTCGGGCGCATATGCGAAATGCAGCGGCGAAATAAGCGGAAAATACTGTATGGCTTTACAGCCGTAGCAAAGCGCGATATTTACGTCGAACAACAGTTCGCCCTCGTTCGGATAATAATCGACGGATTCTTTTTCGACCGCCTCGTCGTTCCACTGACCGCCGGCCTGCAACATTCTCCACATAGGTACGTCGTATTCCTGTGCGAGCGAACGTATGGACGACAGCGTCGGGAACATTATCGAAAGATCTTTATCGGGCGTATCTTTACGCGTATAAAAATACCCCGTCGCCGAGAGAAACGGCATTTTGACGTCGCTAAAGAGTTTTTCGAAATACTGCTCCTGCGTGATGTTTTCAAGCCAGCCGCCGTAAGTCAGATCACCGCCGCCGTAACCGAGCGCGTTGACGTACATCTGCGTATCGCCGTAGCCTATATCGCTTATCATCTTCGATACTTCGGCAAGTCCGTCCAGTTGGTACCAGAACGGTTCGTCCGCGCCGCGGATACCGAGCAGCGAGTCGTATGCGAGAAGGTCTTTTATCTCGTCGTAAAATTCTTCGGCGGTAAACGGTAATGCGTCGCCCTTATGATAAGCGTCGGCAAGCGTTTCGCCCTGTCCGAGTCTGCCCGCCAGAAGATCGACCAGCGAACAGTTCGCAAACTGACCTATTCCGTATTTGCCGCCGAGTTCGAGCGAACGCATAACGCTCGCTTTCTGCACGTCTGCGGAATAAACTATCATATTTATACCGGCGTCGGCGATAAGTTTGTAATATTTATCGCTTACCAGTTGCGGAAACTGATACCCGTCTATACTGCCGCCAGAATTGTACGGTCCGTAAAATCCGCCGAGCGGCATGACGTCCGCTCCGCCGAGGTAATCGAACGAAAGCGATGCGTAAGAAACGGGCTCGGTCTTTTCGGTTATATAGTAATTGTCGTTTCCGAGCGGTTCGAGTTTCGACGAAGAACCCGTCGAACAACCCGAAAGCGCGCAGACCGATATCGCAACAGACGCGACGCACGCGGTAAGTCTTTTATTCATCGCGTTTTTTCCTCCTCTTTATCAGAGCGACCGCAGCCAGCGCAATCGGCGCGGCTATAAACCCTTCGACAGACGAAGAACAACCCGCGTTTTCGCCGTCCGATATGCTCTTGCCTATCTTGCCTGCAACAAGGTCGTCGTCGCTCCAGTTGTCTTTATATTCGTGATCCGCGGTCGAACTCATTCCGTTTTCTTCGTATACGAGTTCTACGTTACGCGGAGCGTAATCCTTATTTACGATTTTTACGTTGTCTATCGTATAACCCGTATATTTATACGCTATGATCGCGACGCTGCCGTAAGGCGTGTAGCCGAGATCAAGATCGAACAACGCAACGGCAGGATAATCTTCCGCATCCGAAAGTTTATACATAACGGTAAATCTGCCGTCGTGCATCGTTATTTTGTAATTATATATCTTACCACGATTAGCAACGTCGAGTATACGCATTCCGTCGGTTTTATACGCGTCGGGATAACCTATCAGATATTGTCCGTTTACCGGCGCGTTTACAAGCCCGGGATTGTATAACCTCATGTTTTCGTCGCGTACCGACATAGTCAGAATGGTCGCCCCGCGGACGTGATTGTCGAACGTGCCTTTATTTTCTTCCGACCCGACGGAGACGCCGAACCAACCGTCGACAGCGGGTTTCAATACGTTGCCGTTGTTGTCGACCACGTCCTCACGCCCCGCGTCGATAACGTCGAAAGTCAACTCGAAGTTGGAATAACGATACACGGTGCTGATAAAACTCGACAGAACGTCGAATTTAAGCGCGCCGTTTTCGACGTAACATCCGCCCGAATAACCGTTGGCCTCGTCCATCTGCGAACGCGAGAAAAACGCATTGCGGTTATAATGACCGTTGTCGAAGTTTTCGGTAATTTCGGCAGGGGTCTCGGCATTTACATAGCGGTATGCCGAAATTCTGACGGAAGAAGCTTCGGCTACGCATTTGCCGTTCTGCCCGATACCGGTATAACCTTCGGTAGAATGTCCGAAGTTCCGCATGTTGTCACCGTCGGCAAGCGTTTCTTTCACGCCCGAACCGACTTCGGATAATGTCGCAATAAGGATGCTTTCCGCGTCGAGCGAAACTTCCAGCGTAAACTCCGAACCGAACGCAAGGCAATCGAATGCGGCGGGGTCCGCCACTTTGACTTCGCCGCTCTGCGAATACCTCGAAACGCCGGCCTTCAACACTCCTGCGTCGTTTACGAAATACACTTCGGTAGAGCCTTCCGTTCCGAGTTTATCCTCGAAATCTTTAAGCCCGTAAAAAATTGCGAAACGGTTGCCGGTTTCGGTCGGAACGTCGTCTATTCTCAGCGTGTATTTCGCCGAGAATATTTCGTTTAAGCCGCTTTCGGAATAATCCTGAATTTTCGACGTGGCTACAACCCTGCCGTTAGCCCTTACGCCGTCGTCGAAAACGATTTTACCGTTCCCGCCTTTGACGTTGCCGTAAGTAATCCACGCCGCGCTGTCGAGCCTGTCGCCGGCGAAAGACGAATCTTCCGCAACGGTTACGCCCGA
>USHO01000081.1 GCA_900554485.1 uncultured Eubacteriales bacterium | reverse complement strand
ATGCGCCATAGGCAGCGGCGGGAATTACGCGCTTGCCGCCGCAAGGGCGTTGTACGATGAGACGGACTACACGGCGGACGAAATCGCCACCAAGGCGCTTAAAATAGCAAGCAAAATCTGCGTTTATACCAACGACAACATTCGTTGCGAGACCGTAGGAGGAGAAAAGAAATGAATCTGACCCCGAGAGCGACAGTTAAAGAACTCGATAAATACATCGTCGGACAGGACGAGGCTAAAAGGGCGGTCGCGATTGCTCTTCGCAACCGTTACAGAAGAAGTAAACTAACCGAAGAACAACGCGCGGAAATAACCCCGAAAAACATCATAATGAAAGGACCGACCGGCGTGGGGAAAACCGAAATCGCAAGAAGACTTGCAAAACTCGTCGGCGCGCCGTTCATAAAGGTGGAGGCGACGAAGTACACCGAAGTCGGTTACGTCGGCAGAGACGTCGAATCGATGATACGCGACCTCGTAGAGGCAAGCGTGAGAATGGTCAAGGAAGAGCAGTTCGCCACGGTAAGCGCGAAAGCGGGCAGGATCGCCGAAAAGCGAGTGCTTAAAGTCCTCGAAGAGGCTCTTGCCGACAAAAAGGGCGAGACGCCGAAAGACATCTGGGAAAACCAACTGCTTACCGATTTAAGGGCGGGCAAGTACGATAATTTCACGATAGAAATCGAAGTGAACGACGACATAAAGCCCCTCGAACTCAACGGCATGCAAGCCGAAATTTCCCTCGGGTCCATCTTCGGCGACATCATGCCGAAACGCAAAAAGAAGAGAAGAATAACCGTAAAAGAGGCTATGCAGATAATCGTCGCCGAAGAAAGCGATAAACTCATCGACGACGACGCCGTAAAAAGCGAGGGCGTACGCCGTGCCGAAGAAGAAGGCATCATATTCATCGACGAAATCGATAAGATCGCAAACCGCGCCAAGCAGGGCGGAGGACAGGACGTTTCGCGCGAAGGCGTGCAAAGAGACATTCTGCCGATAGTCGAGGGGTGTTCCGTCACGACGAAATACGGCATAGTCAAAACCGACTATATACTTTTTATAGCCGCGGGTGCGTTCCACGTTTCCGCCGTAGAAGATCTGATACCCGAACTTCAGGGCAGATTTCCGATAAAGGTCGAACTCAAAAGCCTTACGCGCGAAGACTTCGTCAACATTCTCAACAGTACCGAAAATTCGATTATCAAGCAGTATACGACGCTGCTTGCCGTAGATAACGTCGACCTCTGTTTTACCGACGACGCGATCGAACGTATAGCCGAACTCGCCGCGGAGATAAACGCGACCAGCGAAGACATCGGGGCGAGAAGACTTCACACCGTAATGGAAAACCTCGTCGAAGACGTGTCTTTCAATGCGGGCGACGACATTCCCCTTACCAAAGTCACTATAGATAAGCGTTACGTCGACGAACACCTCTCTTCGGTTATAGAAAAGCAGAGCGTGGCGAAATACATTCTTTAATCGGCGAACGATAACGAAAACGGAGTAAAAACGATGATAAACATACCGAAAGGAACAAAAGACGTATTGCCGTCGGAAAGTTATAAGTGGCATTACGTCGAAAATACAGTCAGAAAATTAGCGGATTTGTACTGCTTGAACGAAATAAGAACGCCCGTTTTCGAGCATACCGAACTGTTTTTGCGCGGCGTCGGCGAGACGACCGACGTCGTGAACAAGGAGATGTATACATTCCTCGACAAAGGCGAAAGGAGCATAACCTTAAAGCCCGAGGGTACTGCGGGGGTCGCAAGAAGTTTTATCGAAAACGGACTTTTCAATTCGGCGATGCCGCTTAAAACCTATTATATAACCCCCGTATTCCGTTACGAAAACCCGCAGAAAGGCAGACTGCGCGAACACCATCAGTTCGGCGTCGAAGTCTACGGCGGCGCGGGCGCGGATACGGACGCGGAGGTAATCCGCCTTGCGTATTCAGTACTCAAAAAACTGGGGCTTAAAGTTAAATTGTATATAAACAGTATGGGGTGCAAGACCTGCCGCAAGACCTACAACGCCGCGCTTAAAGAATATTTTGCGGATAAACTGGATAAACTTTGCCCGACGTGCAGAGAGCGTTATTATAAAAATCCTCTCCGCATACTCGACTGCAAAGTCGATACCTGCAAGGAACTCTGCGTCGATGCGCCCAAGATAACCGATTATCTCTGCGACGATTGCTCGGCGCACTTTAATAAACTCAGATCTTATCTGGACGAGACCGAAATAGAATACGAAGTCAATCCGTATATCGTGCGCGGGCTCGATTACTATACCAAGACCGTGTTTGAATTCGTCACCGACGCGCTCGGGTCGCAAGGTACCGTTTGCGGCGGCGGAAGATACGACGACCTCATCGAACAACTCGGCGGAACGCCGACCTGCGGTATGGGATTCGGTATGGGCATAGAGCGTTTATTGATGCTTATGGAGGCTCAGGGAGTAGAGATACCCGCCGAAGACCCCGTAAAATTATTTATAGCGGCGATGGGAGACGAGGCGTATAAAAAAGCCTTTTCGCTCGTCGGCGAACTTCGCGACAAGGGCATAAAAGCGGAAATCGATCATGCCGGCAGAGGCGTGAAAGCGCAATTCAAATACGCCGATAAAATCGGTGCGGAAAATGTCGCCGCGATAGGCGAAAACGAGTTGCTGAGCGGTACCGTAAGGGTAAAGAGAATGTCCGACGGCACTCAGACGGAAGTAAAAATCGACGAATTGTCGGCATATTTCGACTGAATTCGTCTCAAACTTATATAAAGGAGTATACTTATGGAAGAACTTATAAAGAACATTACGGATAACGAATTTGAAACGGAAGTTCTCAGGAGCGATAAACCCGTTCTTGTCGACTTCTGGGCGTCCTGGTGTATGCCCTGTAAAATGCAGGGCGACGTTTTAAGGGAATTCGCCCCGAGCGTCGAAGGTAAGGTAAAAATCGTTAAAGTAAACGTTGACGAAAGCGAAAAAGTCGCGTTGTCTTACGGAATAGTAAGCATACCTACGCTGATGGTATTCGTCGGCGGCGAACTCAAAGAAAAGACCGTCGGTCTTACAAGTTCGGGCGAACTTTCCGAAATGCTTATAAAATATCTGGGTTAAACGTAAACTCCGCGGAACGAAATCTGTTTTCGTTCCGCGGAGTTTTCTCAGTCCACGGTTTTATTTTTTTATAATCATATGAACCCGTGAGCATTTATTGTTTGCAATCGTTATTTCGTTGTGATTTTTCGACAAAAATAACGAAAAAGGCAGGTTTTGACCTGCCTTTTTCAGTGGTGGAGATAGTCGGGGTCGAACCGGCGACCTCTTGAATGCCATTCAAGCGCTCTACCAACTGAGCTATACCCCCGCTGACCCGATTATAATATCATATTTTTACGCGCTTAGCAAGCGTTTTTACGTCGTTGAACAAAATTTAACCCTAAGAAAACCGTTATCGTTGCGGCAGGGCTTGCCGAAAGTATTAAAAATTTCCGCTTGCGCCGCGGTTAAAGAGACATCTGTGTTTGACATAGTCTTTTTTATTTGTTATAATTTATATAAATACTGTCGCCCCTATACGTTGAGTATACCGAACGGCGTTTATAAAGGTCGTAACAATGAAAGAAAAAATCGAAGAGATAAGGGCGAGACTCGAAGAATCCGTCGCCCGAGCCAAGACCGGAAAAGAACTTTTCGAACTCAAAGCGAAATATATTCTCGGTAAGGCGGGCGAAATCCCCGCGCTGATGAAGGAACTCGGCAAAGCAGACAAAGAAGATCGTCCGAAACTCGGTCAACTCATAAACGGGTTGAAAGACCGCGCGAACGAACTTTTCGAGGCTAAATCCGCCGAAATCGAAAAAGCCGAGAGAGAACAGCGTTATGCCGACGAAGAAATCGACATTACGTTGCCCGCGGTCAAATCGGCCGAAGGGTCTCTTCATCCGGTAACGCTCGTTAAAAACGAACTCGTCGACATTTTTGCGGGAATGGGGTTCAAGGTACTCGAAACGCAGGAAATCGAGGACGATTTCCACAACTTCACCGCTCTTAACACGCCGAAGGAACACCCCGCGAGGGACAAGCAGGACACGTTCTATATAACCGACGATTTTATGCTCAGGACGCACACTTCTCCGGGACAGATCAGAAGTCTTATTTCGCTCGAACCTCCGTTCAAAGTGCTGATACCGGGCAGAGTGTACCGCGCCGACGACGACGCCACGCATTCCCCCATGTTCCACCAGATGGAGGGGCTTGTAATCGATAAAAAAATCACGCTCTGCGATTTGCAGGGTATGCTTGACGTGCTTGTAAGACGTATGTTTTCAAAAGACGTGAAAACCCGTTTCCGTCCGTCGTTTTTCCCGTTTACCGAACCGTCGGTCGAAGTTGACGTAAGTTGCTTCGAGTGCGGCGGCAAGGGATGTAAACTCTGTAAGGGTACGGGCTGGATAGAAATTCTCGGCGGCGGAATAGTGAACCGCAAGGTGCTTGAAAACTGCGGCGTAAACCCCGACGAGTGGACAGGTTTCGCGTTCGGTTTCGGGCTTGACCGTATAGCCATGCTCAAAAACGGAATAAACAACATACGCGTGCTGTACGAGGGCGATCTTCGCGCTCTTAAACAATTCAAAGATTAAGGAGGCGGAAAGAATATGTTAGCGCCTTTAAGTTGGCTTAAAGAATTCGTCGATATAGACGTTACACCCGAAGAACTCGAAAAGAGATTATTCGACAGCGGTTTTGAGGTCGAACAGGTGATTCCTTACGGAGATAAACTCGATAAGGTAGTAACCTGCAGAATAAAAGAGATAACCGGGCACCCGAATGCCGAAAGACTGCGCGTCTGTCAGGTAGATGCGGGCAAATACGGTATGTTGCAGATAATAACCAATGCGACCAACGTGCAGGTCGGCGACATCGTTCCAGTCGCCGTCGACGGCG
>USHO01000080.1 GCA_900554485.1 uncultured Eubacteriales bacterium | reverse complement strand
GCATTTATAACGGTAAACTTCGCGGCGAACCTTCTTACGGAATGTTCTGCGGCGGCGAAGAACTCGGTATCGACGACGACGTTTACGACGGCGCGTCGGGCGACAGCGTGCTGATTTTTCACGATGAGTTTCCGCTCGGCGAAGAGGTCCGCGATCTGCTCGGACTCAGAGATTACGTCTTCGATATATCCGTGCTTGCCAATCGACCGGATTGTCAGAGCGTTCTCGGTATAGCGAGGGAAGTCGCGTGCGCGCTTAAAAAACCGTTGAAAGAACCGTCTTACGATTTTGCCGTAAACCCGAAAGCGGGCGACGAAGACGTAGAAGTAACCGTTTCGGACGGGGAACTTTGCCCCAGATATATAGCGCACCTCGTCAAAGATGTAAAAATCGGGAAATCTCCGAAGAAAATATCCCGAAGACTCAGACTTTGCGGTCTTAATTCCATAAACAACATAGTCGACATAACCAACTATGTGCTTTTGGAACTCGGTCAGCCGATGCACGCGTTCGATCTGAAAGATCTTGCGGGTAACAAAATAAACGTACGCAGGGCGCGCGACGGCGAAAAGATAACCACGCTCGACGAAAAAGAAGTAACGCTTACGCGCGATAATCTGCTTGTTTGCGACGGCGAAAAGGGCGTCGCGCTTGCGGGTATAATGGGCGGACTTAACAGCGAGATAAAACCCGACACTTCCGCCGTGATGTTTGAATGCGCGAAATTCAAACGCGATAACGTAAGGCGTTCGTCGCGTATGCTCGGTAAATCGAGCGATTCGTCGAAACGCTTTGAAAAGGGCGTCGACGAATATACGACCGAAAGGGCGATGAGCAGGGCTTTGCATCTGATAGACGAACTTAAAGCGGGCAGAATTACCGCCGTTCATAAAGATGTTTCCGCAGGCAACAAACAGGAAAACGCCGTGGTCGAAACGACGTTTGCGAAGATAAACGGCGTACTCGGCATAGACGTTCCGAAAGACGAAATAGTCGACGTGCTCAGACGCCTCGATTTCGGCGTCGAAGTAAAAGGCGACGCGGTAAAGACGGTTGCTCCTCCGTACAGAGAAGACGTAGAGGGATACCCGGATCTTGCCGAAGAGGTAATAAGAGTTTACGGTTACGAGCATATCGTGCCGACGCTGCTGAAAGACGCGTCGATAACCGACGGCGGTTACGATAAAGAACAAAAAGACGAAAACAGGCTTAAACGCGTTCTCGCCGCGGGCGGTTTCAGCGAAATAATGACCTATTCGTTCTATTCCAAAAAAGACATCGCCGCGCTCGGATTGAACGACGGAGACAAAGAGGGCAACGTCATCGTCCTCGAGCATCCGCTCAGCGATAACTACGAAGTACTCAGATATTCTATGATACCGTCGTTCCTCGGCGTAATTTCGAGGAATATAAAACGCGGAACCGACGCCGGCAGAATTTTTGAAATCGCGAGGACGTTTTCGCCGAAAGAACTGCCGCTTACCGAATTTCCCGAAGAGCATAAGAGACTGGCTGTCGCGGTCTTCGGAGACAAAGAGAGTTTCTTCACGTTAAAGGGTGCAATAGAGCGTATATCCGATTATTTCGGAGTTAAATTCGACCTTACGAAACGCGCGGAAAAGACCTATCTGCATCCCGGCGTTTCGGCTAAGATTATCGTCGGCGGCGAAGAAATAGGATGTTTCGGGCAGGTACGTTACGAAGTCGCTGCGGAATACGACATAGAACGTAACGTTTACGTCGCCGAACTCGATTACACCCGTCTCGCTGCGGAATTCGACAAGCCGTTCAGGTTTACCCCGTTGCCGAAATTCCCGCACGCCGAAAGAGATCTCGCGTTCGTCTGCGACGAAAAACTTACCTGCGACGAGATAGCCGTTGCCATAAAACAGGCGGCGAAAGGCGCGGTCGAAGAAGTGTCGCTGTTCGACGTCTATACGGGCGAACAGGTCGAAAATGGTAAAAAGAGTATGGCTTACAAAGTCGTATTCCGCGCCGGCGAGGATAAACCCCTTACCGCAGAAGACGTCGACGCGCTCGTCAAGCGCATACTCGGCAGTCTTAAACACAGACTTAACGTAGAGCTCAGGTGATTTATGCCTAATATAGAGAGAATAAATTTTCTTGCTAAGAAACAGAGAGAAGAGGGCTTGACCGAAGAGGAAAAAGCCGAACAGGCGAAACTTCGCAAAGAGTATATCGACAGCGTGACAGGCAATCTGCGCGCGCAACTCGATAATACTTACGTCGTCGACGAAAACGGTAAACACAAACTCGAAAAGAAGTCCTGACATATGAACTATACGTTGATAACCGGCGCGACCGGCGGTCTCGGAGGAGAATTCTGCCGTCAACTCGTCGTGACGGACAATCTTTTTCTGACGGGCAGAAACGGCGAAAAGTTAAACGCGCTTAAATGCGAACTTCTTAAAATAAACCCCGACGCGAATATAGAAGTGTTCGCCGCCGACGCGACCGACGAGGAGGACAGAAAAAAACTCTTCCGTTACGCCGACGAAAAAGGAATGAAGTTCTCGGGGCTTATGAACGTCGCCGGTGTCGATACGCAGAAAGCCTTTATAAAGTACACGCAGGAAAAACTCGTGTTTCAGATAAGGGTCAACGTAGAATCGACGCTGTCGGTTACGCGGTACGTTCTGGACCGCCGCGCCGAAGACCTGAAAATTCTTACCGTCGGCAGCATGAGCGGAACTACGCCTATGCCGTATTTTGCGGTGTATTCGGCGTCGAAAGCGTTTCTGGCGAACTTTTTCACCGCATTGCGTTATGAGGTGAAAGACGCTAAAATCACTACGCTTATTCCCGGCGGAATTCCGACGCGCCCGGACATAATAAACGATATAAAAGTGCAGGGCGTTACGGGTAAACTGTCATCGAAACCCGCGTCGTTCGTCGTCCGTAAAGCATTGAAGGCGTTGGACAAAAACAAACGCAAAGTTATTCCCGGTGCATTCAACAAATTCGTTTATTGCCTTGAAAAGGTGACTCCGCTTTCGATTCGGTTGAAATTTATATCCCGAAAGTGGGGGAATAAGGAGAAAGACGCTTTTTGAGAAATCACGCATCCGAAAGAAATGCGTTTACTGTCTTGCATTCAAGACTCCGACGACCGGAAAGGTCTGTCGGACCCTTGCCCGCAAGCCGAGCCTTTTTCTTTCGGCGCGTGTTTCCTCAAAATCATAGTGAAAACGGCACCCCGAACAAAATGCGTTTACGGTCGATTCCGTTTTATCGGGGCGTACTCACGGCGGGGCGAATATCCGCAGAGAACATTAAAACAATTCAGACCAAAATCGGAGATGAAAATTAAAATATGAAATCCGTTTTACTTATAGGCTTAGGCAGATTCGGCTATAACGTAGCCCTTAAACTTCACGATCTGGGGCATGACGTTCTGGCGATAGACAAATCGGAAAAACGCGTAAATACGGCGTTACCCGTCGTCACCGACGCACAGATCGGCGACGCGACCGATCTCGACCTGCTTAAAAGCATAGGCGTAAAGAACTTCGACGTATGCGTAGTTGCCATCGGCAACGATTTCCAGAGTTCGCTCGAAATAACTTCGCAGTTAAAAGAACTCGGTGCGAAACTCGTCGTATCGAGGGCTAGCGGCGATTTGCAGGAAAAACTCCTTAAGAAAATCGGCGCGGACGAAGTCGTTTACCCCGAAAAGCAACTTGCCGACTGGACGGCTATCCGCTATACTTCCGATCACGTTACGGGGTATATCGAAATCGACGGCGATTATTCGATATTCGAAGTCGCCATTCCCGACGAATGGAAAGGCAAGACGCTTGGCGAACTCGACGTTCGCAAAAAATACGGCATAAACGTATTGGGCGTTAAAGAAAACGGCAAAATGGACCCCGCGATCAGCGCGAGCGACAAACTCAAAGACGCTCAGACGCTGATGGTTCTTGGTAAATTCAAAGATCTTAAAAAGTGTTTCAGAATTTGAGATAATATGTGGATTTTGCTTGCTTTCGGTTCTGCTTTGTTTTCGGGACTTACCTCTATAACCGCCAAATGCGGCATAAAAAAAACCGATTCCACAGTCGCAACCGCGATCAGAACCGGCGTCGTACTCGTATGTTCGGCGATTATGGTTTGTGTGGTCGGCTCCTGGGGCGAGTTACCGGAAATCGACGCGAAGAGTTGGATATTCCTTGCGTTGTCGGGTATAGCGACCGGCGCGAGTTGGCTGTGTTATTTCAAGGCGATTTCGACAGGCGATATAAACAAAGTCGTGCCGCTGGATAAATCGAGTACGGTTTTGACGGCGATAATCGCCATGATCTTCTTAGGCGAAAGCGTTACCGTTCCGAAGGTCACGGGGCTTATAGTGATAACCGTAGGTACTTATCTTATGATAGGTAAAAAGGACGGCGAGCCCGAAACAAAAAAAGGCGCGGGCTGGTTTGTATTCGGCTCGTTGTCGGCAGTGTTCGCCGCGCTTACGAGCGTGCTGGCGAAAGTCGGTATAAGAAACGTTGAATCCAATCTGGCAACCGCGATAAGAACGGCGGTCGTACTGGTGATGGCGTGGCTCACGGTATTCGCGACGGGCAAGACAGGCAAAATCAAAGAGACGCCGAAAAACGAATTGATATTCATCGTAATTTCGGGTATACTTACGGGCGCAAGCTGGATTTGCTATTACAAGGCTCTGCAACTCGGCGAGGTGAGCGTAGTCGCGCCGATAGATAAGTTGTCGATAGTCGTTACGGTAGTGTTTTCGTATATCGTGTTCAAAGAAAAACTCACGCTCAAATCGTTCATGGGCTTTCTGATGACGATTGTCGGAACGCTTTGTCTGCTCATATGAGCGTATAAATACAGGTAAATATCGATTTATGAATAAATGTTTTCAGAGAACCGAACTGATGCTCGGCGAAGAGGCGATGAAAAAACTCGCCGCGGCGCGCGTCGCGGTATTC
>USHO01000079.1 GCA_900554485.1 uncultured Eubacteriales bacterium | reverse complement strand
AATTTTTAATCTGCATTGGTAAACAGTACCGTTTACCTGAGCGCCATCTCGTCGATAGCCCGCTTATTGTAACACAACCGATTTGCGATTGTCAAGCATTTTTCTTAACTTTTTCAAAAATAATTTTCGTTATTTTCTTAGGTTTTTGAACGCCGACATCCGAACCGGAATGCCCGTAAGCGCGCCCCTCCGAGCGAACGCTTGCCTATCTTAGCACTATAAAAAAACTTTGTCAAACGTTTTTCGCCATTTTTCCAAAAAAAATTATTTTCATTGAAAAAGCCGCCGTAAAGACGGCGGCGAAACTTAAAATCGCTTATTTTTCCTTATAAAACAGACGGCAATGACAATAACCCTCGAACGACGGGTCTTTAATCTGCGCGCGGAATTCTTCGCACATACATTTATATTCGGGGCGTTTGCCGACCCTGCAAGGGCAATATCCGCCTTTGGCTTTAAGTCCGTCGCTTATCGCCCTGACCACTTCTTTATCTTCGTTAAGTCTTATTCGCACAGAAAGAACCTCCCGATCGCCTCGGCGACTGCCCCTTCGTCGTTTGTTGCCGTCGTAACAAAATCGGCGTTTGCCTTTACCTGTTCGCCCGCGTTGGCAACCGCAACGCGCATACCCGCCGCTTTAAGCATGGGTATGTCGTTACACTCGTCGCCGATAGTCACTATCTCGTCCGCAGAAATCCCCCAGATTCCGGCAAGAGCCGCGACGACCGAACCTTTATCTACACCCTTGGGAGTAAAGTCGATCATGCCTTCGTAGCATTTTGCTATTTCGTACTTGTCGCCGAACGTACGCAGAACTTCGGGCAGAACCTCGTCGGCATGCTCGTCGATAATCATAAATTTGGGCGTGGTTTTAAGCACGTTCTTCATAAACGAACGAGTATCTTTGATTTCCGTCGACGGACAACCGCAGACTTCGGAATACATCTTCGTCCATTTATTCGTGACAGCGGGATAAACCCCCGTATCATTATATAATTGATAATTGACGCCGTGTTTTTCGGCGAAATCGATAAGCGGCAAGACCTCTTCGTAAGACAAGGCTTTGGAATATATCTTTTTACCCGTGGAGGAATCCGTAATTTCGCTGCCGTTATACGCCCCTACCGGAGGTCGGACGGGTAATTTTTCTGCGACCTGCAACGCCGAAAGCGTCATCCTTCCCGTGCATACCGCAAAGAAAAATCCGCGGTCGCAAAGTTTTTTTATCGCGTCCGAGTTTTTCTTGCACACGGACTTATCCGTCGACGCGAGCGTTCCGTCAAAATCCGTAATCAATGCCTTATACATTGTCGCCGTCTCCGTACATAAGCGCGAATATCGCAAAAGTCAACGCCGAAACCGACATTATAACGCACGCAACCGGTTTAAGGGCAAGCGCGATAACCCCTACGCAGACTGCGGTCGCCGCAAGATACGCTTTAAGCGAATTCACGTTGCGTGGGTCTTTGTTTTTAAGCAAAACAAGTACGCACACGCAACCGAACAGCCCTACCGCCGCAAGCGCGCAGTTGAAAAACATCGCAAAATCTTGATCGGACTGTCCTACCGCACGGATCAGCAATCCCAACCAGACGCCGAGCGCGATGCGAACGACGAGTTTCATCCTCGCGTTTTCTTCGCCGTTTTTGCGCCTTTCGGGTAAAACGGCGGTAATAAGCCCGCCGACGAACATCGACGCGGGAAGAGGGAGCGCGGCTATCGGATCTTTACTGACCGCCAGCGAGAATGCCGAAAGCGCGCCGCCGTATAACGAAAAAAGAGAAAACAAATCTCCGTCGGAATTTTCCCTGCCGTTCATGGCGGAGGAAAACGCCACGGCGAGCGATATTGCCGCATACGCGACGGAAAATCTTATAATATCGTTTCCGATTATACCCGCCGCGCCCTTCATCGCCGCCCAGAACGAAAATCCCGCCCAGACGAGCGCAAAACACAGCGCGATAAGCGACGAGCGATTGACGAATCTTTCTTTTACGCTTTCGAGAGCCTCGCCGCCATTGCTCTCCTTATTCTCTCTTGCTATGCGCTTTTCGATTTCGTCGGTGTCAGTTTCGGTCGTTTCTTTGGCGGATTTTCCGCCGCGGGAATAATACTCGTTTACTGCGACGTATTCACCCTCGACGCGATCTTTATCGTAAACGTATACGACGATTTCGGGCAAAATCAAAAATCTGCCCGACGTGTTCTTAATTCCTCCGCGGACAATCCTTTCGACCTTTCCGTCGTTTTCTTCGGAACGGGTAAAACGCTTGCCGATTATCCTGCACTTCGTGAACCCCGCCGGAGTCTTGCCGACTTCGGATATGACGTAACGCCCGTCGGACGCATAAATACACGCCTCGCGTACCTTCGCGCGGTGCTCTTCGCTTTTCGCCTCGGCGAAACATTCGGACAGAATATCGTAAACTTCGTTTCTTAAAGATTTTATCTCCGCTTTAACGAGCGCTTCGCGCTTTGAAACCGTGGCGCGACGGTCGTTGATACGGGTAATCGCCCCGTCGTTGCCCGCTCTTTCGCGATGATCGTTCTTTTTACGGTAAACGGTAGCGGAGGAAGACAGTTTGTCGTCTTCCCCTTTAAGCGCGCGGAGTTCGTCTTTGAGATCGTCTATTCTTCTTATCTTCTCTATCGCCGATTCGTACTTTTCCAACATTGAATTTGCGTTTATCCTATAATTTCTTTGATATAGTCCGCCACGACCTTCGCGGCGTTGTCCGTACCGACGCGGGTATTCACCACGAGATCATAGTTATCTATTTTACCCCACTCGGTATCGGCGTATTTCCTATAATATGCGGCGCGCGCCTTGTCGTTTCTCCTGATAATCTTCTCAGCCTCGGCGGGGGAAACTTCATAGCCCTTTGAAACTCTTTCTATGCGTTGCGCCATCGGAGCGCAGATGAAAACCCTTATAAGTTCCGCCTCGTCTTCGAGGACTTTCGCCGCGCATCTGCCGACAAGTACGCACGAACCGCGTTTTGCGAGTTCTTTTATAACTCTGGATTGTCCTATGTATATTTTATCGTACAGCGACAGCGATTCTCCGCTTAAAAAACCGCCGTACCAGAAAGCATTGGCCGCTTTGTCTTCGCTGCCGTGAATTATGTCCTTGTCGAACCCCGTGACGACGGCGGTCATCTCCGCAATCGATTTATCGTAACACGGAACGCCGAGTTTCGCGGCGAGTTTGGATGCGGTTTCCGCCCCGCCCGACCCGAATTGTCTGCTTACCGCGACGTAGAATTTAGATTTCCCTTCCATATAATAAAAAACCTCCTTTCGGTTTTCGCCTATATTCTAATATAAAAAGACGAAAAAGTCAAGGGCAGATTTACATATTCGCGAGGAATTTCTTTCGTTTCCGCCCCGTATTTACCTCAACCCGGAGAGGACCTGTTCCATATCGTCGCCCGGCGCAACACTCAGACTCATGCCAGACAATAATAAAACGAACCTCACCAAAACGCCGCCGCGGATTTCATAAAAATCCGCGGCGGCGTTTTGTCTTATTTGTTTTATAAATGTTTTTTTCTTTCGACGTTTACAAGCGAATACGACGCAAACAGCCCGCCGAAGAAAAGGACTATACCCAGAACGAGTTCCCAAACTTTAACCCCGTTGCCTGCCCAGCCGAGATACACGACGTATATGTCGGGATTGAAAAACATCGTTACCGCCGCACCGAGCGACAAGCCGCAAATACAGAAGAACGAATCGACGCGATGCCGTTCGAGCAGTGTCGACATGAATTTCGACACCGATACCAATCCGACTAGGAACCCGACCGCAAGGCACGCGTACACTATAAAGACCTGCGGGTTCGACTGCCAGTATGTAAGACTCACCGAATCCATAATCGCCTTGAAATATCCGAAAATCATCAGGAGCGCGGTAGCCGAAAGCCCCGGTACAAGTTGGGTTATCGCGACGGCAAAACCGAGCAGTAAAAACAGAATATAATGCCATACGGACAGATTTTCGAGCGTCCTTGCGCCCGCCGTAACGAACACCGACACCAAAGACGCCGCAACGGGTATCAGCAATCCCGCGACAAACAATACGATTCTTGCGGGCGTTTTTTTCTGCCCGCTGACCTCGTCGGTCACGGCGGGATACGCCCCTAGCATAAGCCCCGCGAACAGCGCAACTATCGCGAACGGCAGAATGTCTATCAGTTTTTTGACGCCGAAGAATCCGCCGACGAAACCTATTACCCCTCCGACGGCGACCGGCAATAAAAATTTAAGGCATTTGCCGAATTTTTTAAGTATGTTGCCGAACGCGAAAAGAAGTTTTTCGTACAATCTGAAAATTATCGCCACGGCAGAACCGCTGACCCCCGGCACTATAACCGCAAGTCCGATAAAAAATCCCAGAACGCCGCTTTTTAACCTTTCTTTTCCGTTTTTATAGGCAAGATCGGGTTCGGACGATACTTCGTTCGTCTCCGTCCCGACGGATTTTTCTTCTTCGTTCATAAAAGACCCGTCCCCAAACGCTTGATATTTTACTAAAAATATATTAAAGTGTAACAGAAAAAATTATAGATGTCAAAGGTATATACGTTATGGAGTTACAAAAATTACTGTCCAAAGCCCGCAGGGCGGCGGAAGATTACGATATGATAGAAGAGGGCGACAAAATCGCCGTCGGACTGTCGGGCGGCAAAGACAGCATCACTCTGCTCTGCATACTTGCCGCGATGAGAAGATTTTACCCCAAAAAATACGAACTTATCGCGATTTCGATCGATATGGGGCTCGGTCTCGACGAAAAAGAAGTGCAAGCCGTAAAGGATCTGTGCGCCCGACTGAACGTAGAATATATAGTAGAAAAAACGCGCATAGGCGAAATAGTCTTCGACGTAAGAAAAGAACCAAACCCGTGTTCTCTCTGCGCCAATATGCGACGCGGCGCGCTCAATTCGACCGCCGCCGCCCACGGGTGCAACAAAGTC
>USHO01000078.1 GCA_900554485.1 uncultured Eubacteriales bacterium | reverse complement strand
GTATTAGTCTAAAATACGTCGTCAGACCACGGTTCGTTTTACTCTTGTCTGGCATAGGAGGACGAAATATGAAAAAAGTATTGTTGACTGTCGTTTCAAACCGAAAACTTGCCGTCGGCGTATACGAAATGAAACTTTCGGGTGACGTTTCCGCAATAACGAACGCAGGGCAGTTTGTCGATTTTGCCGTCAGAAACTGTTATCTTCGCCGTCCGATTTCGGTGTGCGACGTCTCCGGAGATACGCTTACCGTGATTTATAAAGCGGTCGGCAAAGGAACAGACGAACTTGCGACTTACGTTGCCGGCGAAAGCATAGATACGCTTACGGGGCTTGGCAACGGCTATGATTTAGCCTGTGCGGGCAGTCGCCCTTTGCTTGTCGGCGGCGGCGTAGGCGTTCCGCCGATGTACAAATTGTGCAAAGACCTTGTAAAACAGGGCAAAAAACCGATAGTCGTACTCGGGTTCAACACAAAGACCGAAATTTTTTATGAGGACGAATTCAAGTCCGTCGGGGCAGAAGTTCACGTCGCCACGGCGGACGGAAGTTACGGCGTAAAGGGGTTCGTCACCGACGTTATAAAAGACCTCGATTATACTTACTTTTACGCGTGCGGTCCGAAACCGATGTTTTACGCTTTGGAAAAAACCGTCGTTACCGACGGCGAGTATAGTCTGGAAGAACGTATGGGGTGCGGTTTCGGAGCGTGTCTCGGTTGCACGATAGAGACTAAAAACGGAGCGAAACGGGTATGTAAAGACGGTCCCGTATTCAAAAGGAGCGAAATAATATGGTGAACACAAAAGTGAAACTTGCAACACTGACGCTCGATAACCCCGTTATTGCGTCCAGCGGAACGTTCGGTTACGGTAAAGAATACGCCGAACTGTATGATCTTAATATCTTAGGGGCGTTTTCGTTCAAGGGTACGACGGTTTTGCCAAGGATAGGAAACCCCACGCCGAGAATAGCCGAGGCTGACGACGGCATTCTTGCGTCGATAGGCTTGCAGAATCCGGGTATGCGACATGTAATAGAACACGAACTGCCCGAAATGAAAAAATATTATAATAAAAAAGTGATTGCGAACGTCAGCGGTTTCTGCGTCGACGATTACGTTACGCTATGCGAAAATTTCGGCAAGGAAGAGCAGGTCGGTATACTCGAGGTCAACGTAAGTTGCCCTAACGTCAAGGGCGGTTTGGCGATAGGTTCTTCGTGCGAAAACGTCTACGCCGTCGCAAAAGCGGTAAAGCAGGTGACCGACAAGCCGATATTTATAAAACTTTCGCCGAACGTCAGCGATATAGCGTCGATAGCCAAGGCGGCGGAAGAGGGCGGCGCGGACGGAATAAGCCTTATAAACACGCTGACCGGAATGAGAATAAACTTAAAGACGAAGAAACCGATAATCGCCAATAAGATAGCGGGATATTCGGGTAAAGCGTTGTTTCCGATTGCTCTGCGCATGGTGTATCAGGTTTACGATGCCGTTAAAATCCCTATTATAGGCATAGGCGGCGTATCGACGGCAGACGACGTGATCGAAATGATGCTTGCGGGCGCAACCGCGGTAGGCGTCGGCGCGGCTAATCTTGTCGATCCGTATGCCTGTAAGAATATAATCGAGAGTTTACCCGCAGCCATGCAAAAGTACGGAATAAGCGATCTTTCGTCGATAATCGGGCTTGCCCATGCCTGACGGTATAGGGCATAATGGATTATTGCCGAATCGATGTTTTTATTCTTGTCTGGCATAGCGTTTTGCCCTTTGAAATATGGGGAAATAAATTCAATGTCGGCAAAACGCGTCACTTCCGGCCGCCGCGAAGGAAAACTTCTCCGAAGAATAGAAAAACAGTCTCAACGTCAGTTGAGACTGTTTTTTGGTCTGAGTGAGAAGATTTGAACTTCCGGCCTCTTGAACCCCATTCAAGCGCGCTACCAAACTGCGCTACACCCAGATATTAAGTAAATTCCCGTTCGGCTCAATCATTATAGACTATATTTTCGCAAAAGTAAAGTTATTTGACGTCATAATCGCGAATTTTTTTTTATTGTTTACAAAGTCGTTTCAAAGTCAAAAATAATTGACAAAAGAGGGGTGATAATGCTAAGATATACGCAAAAAGGAGACGGGCATATATGAACATATGGCACGATATAGACCCAAGGAGGATCACGCCCGAGGAATTCGTCGCTGTAATAGAAATACAAAAGGGCAGTAAACAGAAGTACGAACTCGATAAAAAAACGGGTCTTCTTATACTCGACCGCATACTGTATACGTCTACGCACTATCCCGCGAATTACGGATTTATCCCGCATACGCTTGCGGACGACGGCGATCCGCTCGACGTTCTGGTACTTTGTTCCGAAAGTCTGTTACCCCTGTCGCTTGTCAAAGTTTATCCGATAGGCGTAATCACGATGAACGACAACGGCAGTAACGACGAAAAGATTATAGCCATTCCGTTTACCGACCCCAACTATAATTCGTATAAGAACATAGACGATTTACCCAAGCACGTCTTCGACGAAATGCAGCATTTCTTCTCGGTTTATAAGCAACTCGAGGGCAAGAATACCGCGGTCAACACCGTACTCGGCAGAGACGAGGCTTTAAGTATAATCAAAAAATCTCTCGACAATTATAAAGAAAAGTTGTTCGAGATACTCAATAAATAAGAGGTGAAATATATGGAAAAACACGTTGCGCTTATAACTTACAGAATTAACGGCGTAGAATTCAAATTCAAAGAGGGGATCAAAGCAGGTACGAAATTCCGTATCAATCCCAAAATCGAATGCAAAATGGGCAGAAATCAGAACAATCTGTTCGTAAATCTGTCCGTCAGAATAAACGAGGATATTTCTTCGCCCGTACCGTTCGACCTTGCCGTCAACGCTTTCGGTACGTTTACCGTTACGAAAGACGCCGAAGAAAGCGTTCTTGCGTCCGAAACCATGGATACGCTCTATCCCTTTGTCAGGGCTGCCGTCGCGTCGATGACCGCTAACTGCAATATCCCCCCGTATATACTTCCCGTCATAAATTCGGATAATGCTCAGATAGAGTCCAAACGCGAAGAAGGCGTAAACTGAGGCTGTTATGAAACGCCCGGAATGCGTTCTTTTCGACGGTCTGGCCGACGAAGAGTACGAACAACTTCTTAAAAATATCAATCCCCGCGAAAAGAAAATTCCGCGGGGCGATTTGGTATACCGTTACGAAAGCGACGAAAATGAGTTGGTTATACTTTGCGACGGAGTGGCGAGCATCGTAAAAAACGACATAGACGGCAATAAAATTTTGCTTGAAAGGCTTGTCAAAGGCAGTATCTTCGGCAACAGTATATCTTACGGCAAGCGGACGGACGACGATATTTCGGTCGTCGCCGAAACCGAATGCAGAACGATAACTTTCAGGTTCGACGACCTTGTAAGGCGTTGCGACGGTGAGTGCGAATTCCGTCATAAACTGCTTGTAAACGCCATAAACGTGATGGGGCAGAAGACCGCGGCGATAGGCGAAAGGACCGAGGTTATCGGCAATCGTTCCATACGCGATAAACTTCTCTGCTATTTCAGACTGATTTGCAGAAAAGCCGGCGGAAACAGGGCGAAACTCGAAATGAACCTTACGTCTCTGGCGGAATACGTCTGCGCCGACAGGAGCGCGATGATGCGCGAACTGAAAAAACTCAAAGACGAAGGTATCGTCAGAATAGACCACAAAATCGTCGAACTGAATATTTAACGATGAAAAAGCCATACTTATTTCGTGTACGGAACGAGTAAGGCTTACAAAAAATCAATCCCCGTCGTTCGGTTAGCGGCGGGGATTTTTATATTTTTCGGAATAACGTTTTACGGCGGAATAAGCGTTAAAGCCATGCCTTTGCCCAAAAACGATTACGTTTTATGCGTGAATGCCGTCGGCAGAACGTATGAATTTTCGTATCCCGATATAGATTTCGACGGCAACGGTTATTACCTTAAAAATATCGATGCCGTTACCGACGGAATTTTCGCCGATACGGTCGTCCGCCCGAAAGACGCCGAAGTCAGGGTGTCGCCGGAACTCGACGAACCGTTCACATATGTAAAAGAACGCAGCGGCACAGGAATAAACCGCCGCAAACTTGCCGAAGATATATCCGCCGCGCTGAAATGCGGCGGAAAGGTTGTGAATGCCGAAACCGAAGAATTGTTTCCGTCGGTTACGCTGGCGGATCTGAAAGCGGAAACCCGTCCGCTTTCGGTCTTCGAGACGGTGTATTCGTTTTCCGGCGAGGCGAGAAAGAGCAATATCGCGCTCGCGTGCGATTATATAGGTTACAGGCGAATCGCGCCGGGGTGTGAATTTTCATTTAATACGGCTGTCGGCAGACGCAGCGAAGAACGCGGGTTCAGGCCTGCCGCAGTCATTCTTAACGGAACGTTTACCGACGGTATAGGCGGCGGCGTGTGTCAGGTGTCTTCGACTGTTTACGCATGCGCGGCATCGGCGGGGATGAAGATAACCGAACGTCGGAGGCACAGCTTGTCGGTGGGGTATACTGAGCCGTCTTTCGATGCGATGGTGTCGGACGATTTTTCGGATTTGCGTTTCGTCAATTCGTCCGACCGTCCCGTTTTTCTGCTTGCCGACGCCGACGGCGACAGGGTGAGAATAAGGCTGTACGGTAAACCGGACGGTAAGACGTATAAATTCGTCTCGGAAACGATAGCCGTCGTCGAACCGAACTCACCTAAGATAGAGGAAAGCGACGAATTGCCGACGGGCGAAATCGCGATAAAGGTCAGACCTAAACGCGGTGTTAAAAGCAACGGGTGGCTTTACGTCTACGAAAACGGAAATCTGACAGAAAAAAAACTCCTGTCGAGAGATTCTTATTCGGCTCTCGACGGAGTTATAGTCAAAGGTACGGGCATGCCGGACAAGAATAAAACGAACCGTGGTCTGACGACGTATTTTT
>USHO01000077.1 GCA_900554485.1 uncultured Eubacteriales bacterium | reverse complement strand
CCACGGGTGAAACAAAGTCGCGCTGGGGCATCATTCCGACGATCTCGCGGAAACGTTCCTGCTGTCGTTGTTTTACGAGGGCAGATTATCCGCATTCGCGCCCGTGACGAAGTTGGAACGCGTCGGCATAACGGTAATACGTCCGATGATATACATCGACGAAAAAGAAATAATCGGTTTCGCCAAAGACAAACCGATCATCCACAATCCATGCCCGGCAGACAAACACACGAAAAGGCAGTTTATAAAAGACACGATAAAATCGTTGCAAAAAGAAATGCCGTCGGTTAAAGACAACGTCTTAGGCGCGATTATGCACCCCGAGCGTAACAACCTTTCGCCGTTTGAAAAGTCCGGACATACCGACTGATTCCGCCGCCTTTGCCTCAAAACGATAGCAGTCGCGGCTATACCACGGATAGGCTTTCACCGCAACCACAGTCCTGCCATTGCGAGACCCGCTTGCGGGTCGTGGCAACCTTAGGCAGGTCGCCCCCTCTCCGTCACGCTACGCGTGCCACCTCTCCCGTTTCATCGGGAGAGCCTACTCCCGGCAGGGGGATTACCTCGGAGTGAATATTTCCTCACTCACGACAAGGTGAATTTCCGCGAAACAAAAAATAACGGATATATCGGTCAAAATCGTATTTTACGGAGTTTTATCCGCAGATTTTATCTGCGTACAGACTCCTGAAAAATAAAAAAATAAGGAGAGAAAAAATGACACAAAACAGCGTGAAAAACAACGCGCCGATGTCCGGAAACAAGGTTAAAAAACCTTATGTAAAGGCTGAGGCGCAGGCTTTCAACGTCGCGGACGATACCATTCGCACAAGCGGCGGCGCAGACGGTTACGGCGTAAAGTGGAACGACAACTGGGACGTCGGTAACGATTGGGGAGGGGAATTATGAGAACCTTAAATCCGAAAAGAATAATCACGGGCATTCTGCTTGCGATCTGTATCGGGCTCGGCATAACCGCGGCAGGCGTTTCCGCGCGTAAGGCTTACGCGGCGGAAGGTTCTTCCCTTACCGTAACGAGCGAGCAATTCAAGGTGAAAGGCGCGTCCGTGCGCTATGTAGACGAAGAATACGGCGCGGGCGTTAAATTTCATATCCTGCTGGATAAGACGATTTTCGACGGTCTGAATAAAGATACCGCCGAAACGGGCGTCAGAATTCTTCCGACGGCGTTGCTCGGCGAAACCGCGCTTAAAGACTATACGGGCGCGGACGTAATAACCAAAAAGGCGACCACGCTTGACGGTTGGTTCGACAGCGAAACCGACGCGGGAATGAAAGAACTTATCGTGTTCGTATACGATATACCCGCGGATAACTACGGTACGGATCTTGCCGTAATCGGCTACGTTACCGACGGAAACACCGTCTATACCGAGCAGGCGAGTTTTTCGCTTGCGTACGTCGCGAAGGCGGCTGCCGCGGCTGACGAAACCAAGAAAGAGCAACTCGAAAGTTATTATAAATTCGACTGTGTTCTTTATAATGCCGACGGCACGCAGAAGAGTGCGGCAAAGGTAGAGTACGAAGAAAAACTTACCGCTCCGACCGACGACGTCTGCGGCTGGTATAATAAAGCGGGAACTAAAAAATGGGATTTCGACAACGGAAAAGTGACGGGTAAAGTTTCGCTTTACGCCAAGGCTCACGATTATTCCGTTCAGGCTCACGATGCCGATTATCACTGGAACACCTGCAAGACCTGCGGAAAAGCAGACGAGGATAGTAAAACCGAACATTCCGCAACCGTATGGCAGACCGTTGGAAACGGCAGAATCGGCAAGTGCGAATGCGGCGAAACCGTTATAACCGCCGTCGAAAACGTTAAAACCGACAACGTTACGCTTAAAGCCGTTGCCGGCCTTAACGGTAAAAATTACGACACCGAAACCGAATATGCCCCCGTCGTAACGGTGAACGGCAAAACCGTTACCGTTGACGTAACCGTAGACGGCGACGCTGTCGAATATAAAGACGGAAAGCTTACCGCAAAACAGGTCGGGACTGCCACCGTCAAAGTTTCTTATACCGTAACCGAAGGCGTAACCGAAAATAAATCGTTTACCGTTACGGTGGAAAAAGTAGTTGAGACAATCGATACCGCGGTTGCGTATTTTTCCGCTCTCGACGGAAAAGACAAGACGCTTGATAACCCCGTAAATATGTTCGCGCTGTTCGACGGCGTAACGTTTACCGCAAAACAGACTTATAACGGAACCGATTACGATCTTACCGTAGACGGCGTAAACAAGAAACTCACGGGCGCGCACGACGAAAGCAAGACCGCCGCGAAGAGCGTTTTCACACTTTCTGCCGACGCTTACGACGTAGTGTACAACAATGTAACCGTTTACACCAAAGTCATAAGCGACTACACCGATTTTGACGATATGGTTCTTACCGCAGACAGAAAGACTGTTGTAGGTTATTTTATCATGAATGCTGACATCGATTTTTCTAAGAGCGTTATAGCGGATCGCGACGGAGCCACGGCAGGTGAAACCGGTTGGAGTGCAATGTATAATACTTATTATCCTTATTTCAAAAAGGGTGCGACAAAGGCAGAAACTTATGATGACGTATTTACCAGAGTCAGTGAAACCGTTAGCGGTGGGTTTATGGGAACGTTTGACGGAAACGGACATAAAATCAACAGTTTCCATGCAGGAAACTCTTACGGGCTATTCGGAACGGTAAGTGGAACGAAAGGTAATTCAACAGTAATTAAAAATGTTGCATTTACCGATACCGACGCTTTCCCGGCTTATACAAAAACAAGACTGTTTGCGGAATATGCTCGATTTGTTGACATTGAAAACGTATATATTTCCTTTAAGCTTACGCCGACTTGGAGCAATTCTAATTATAACTGGGTAAAGAATTTCGCCTTATTCGGCACTTATGATTATATAGATCTTACATTTAATAATGTCATTTGGGAAATGAATGTTACAAATCCGAATGCTGCGACATCTGCATGGAATGCTGCGGCTATGGGTGTATTTTCCTCGATGATATATACTGCGACTTATTCAAATACTACCAGTATTGCGAATATGCTTGCCAGTTCGATAAAAGGTCTGTATGTTATTGCGCCAAAAGCGGATAATCAACGTATTATGCCGTTAATGCAATATGGAACAAAAACTAACGATAATCCCACTGCGTCGATTTATGCATTAAACGATAAGTTTGACGGATTGGAAGACGGTACGTTAATGTCGCTGAATGCAACGACATTTAATCCTGAGGCTGATGCAAGCGGTACTATGAAAATTTATTATTGGAAAAACGCTTACCGTTACGACACATACGAAGATATGAAGACCGCGGGAACGACGAAAGTCGGCAACTGGGATATATCTTCCGGTAAACCCGTATGGGCGGCGTAAATTTCTTTACAAAAAATAAAAGGATGCGTGAAAACGCATCCTTTTTGTTTTTAATACGGTTACCGCGCGGGAATTCCGTTATCTCGAAAAATAATAAAACGTATCGTCTTCGCGGATAAAACGGAAACCGCAGGCGAGTATCATCTTCCGCGACGCCTCGTTTTGTTTATAACACTTTGCCGTCGGCGTCAAGCCCAGACTTTCGGCAAAATCCGCGGTGAGCGCGAAAGCCTCGCTGCCTTTGCCTTGCCCCGCGTATTCCCTGGCAATTCTGCATCCCGTTTCGGCTTTTTTGTTTACGGTGGCGTTGTAGGTTATCGTTTCGCCGATCAACTTGCCCGTCTGCTTGTCGCGTACCGCAAAGTTTATCGAATCGCCTACGGCGCGGTCGAAATTCGCTATATCGTAAAAAGTGTTTTCGTCTACCGCGGAGGTGATGTTTTCGTCGGTTTTATAGTCGTAACCCCAGTATTTGTTGTTTTCGTCGTCGATGCACAGCGCGAGATAGTCGGCTTTATCGCTTTCGCGTATTTCGCTTAATATGACTTTTTCGCCCGTGATTTCGGGTATTTCGACGCCGGCGTACGGCGAATTTATCTTGACTATGTTCTTGTTTACGAGTTTTATCGGGTTGTATTGCAGTTTCGACGTCCTTAGTCCTGGATCGCCGCTGTCGTCCTCGCGATTGACGAATTTCAGCCCGTTGTAATGTTCCCCGACGTATTTCACGAACGAATTGAAAGTGGCGGGATATGCCCCCGTAACGCTTTTAAGAGCCTTTTCTATATGGATTATCAGGGTATCGCCCTGAATTTCGCCTATGGTGAAAGAAATTACTTTGCCGTCAAGCGTGAATTTACCGCCGATAAGTCCGAGTTCGTCGAAACGCTCGGCAAGTTCGACGGTGTGGCGGAATTCGTCGTTTTCCTCTAAATTGGCGACCGAATGTTCGGCGTGATATGCGATTAAAAATTCTCTGACCTTCGGCAAATCGGCTTTGACGAGCGGTGAAAATTCCGCCGTAGGGTAGAGGGCGTCGAATTTGTGTATGTGGTTGCGTTGCCCGCCGAATTTCTTGCCCGCGAATTGACGCATTTCTTCAAAATCGTAGATATAATCGCTCCATTTACGGTCGAACGCATAGGAGATCTTATCGAAATTCGGGTTTGATTTCAGCGTTTGCAGAAGTTCGTCCGATACGCCGTAGAATTTAAGCGGAATGTCGTTTTCGCGGCAATATGCAAGAATTTCTTCGGTGGCGGCTTTTATATCGCCGCCGAACGGGTAACTGAACGCGACTTCGCCCGAAACGTCCTGTCTCGAAACGAACGAGCCGTCTTCGGTCGTACAGAAAGCGAGATTGACGCCTTCGTGCCACATAAAGAAACTGCCCGTAGAGACGTCGTTCACATTCAGCGGGCTTTTTTCTATTACGGGAATATATTTTTTGAGTGTTTCAATCGAATAATTTTCAAATTTAAGCATTTTCTTTCGTTGTTACGTCGGTGATACTTTTTTGCCGAAGACCATACCGTAAAATCATTTACCGAAAATTTCTTCGGATTTGTCTTCGATATAGTCTAAAATTTCCGCAAGACGGTCTAAATCGTCGCGCGTAAAATAATCGATATAAATACGCCCTTTGTCGTCGTTGCCGATAGCCGATACTTTCGTGCCGAGCGCGCGTTGCATACGCTCCACAAGGTCGCGCAGTTCGAGGCATATTTCTTTTTGCGGCTTTTTGTCCTGTTTCGGTTTTTCGCCGTTGAGTTTGCGTAAAAACGCCTCAAGGTCGCGGACGCTCCACCCCTCTTTCACCGCGTTGCGGGCAAGGGCGGATTGCTTTACGAACGG
>USHO01000076.1 GCA_900554485.1 uncultured Eubacteriales bacterium | reverse complement strand
CGGGGATGTCGGCAATCGCCAGTTTTTTATCGGCATCCGACAGATTGTCGTTCATCGGCGTGTCTATATACCCCGGAGCGACGCAGTTAACCGTCACCCCCGAGCCGGCGTATTCTTTTGCAAGAGCCTTGGTAAGCCCTATGACCGCCGCTTTCGACGCGGAGTAAATCGCCTCGCACGAGCCGCCCGCGACGCCCCACATAGACGAGACGTTCACGATACTTCCGCCGTGTTCGAGCAAACACGGTAAAGCACGTTTAATCGCGTTATAAGTCCCTTTTACGTTTACCGAGAATACCCTGTCGAATTCATCTTCGCTTGTTTTTACGGGTAAGGCGACGCCTGCGGAATTTACGAGTACGTCGAGTTTACCGGCGCGTTGCAAAAAGGCGTCGAACGCTTGCGAGACCGATGAACAATCGGTCACGTTCATGCGTATGGCGACGCCGTGAATTTTTTCGGCGAGCGTTTCCGCCGCCGCTTTGTTTACGTTGTAACAGACGCCGACGAAATATCCGTTCGCGGCAAACTTTTCGGCTGCCGCTTTACCTATTCCGCCGCTTGCGCCCGTTATTAAAACCGTCTTCATTATTGCAGAGTTTTAAGCACCGCGCCCACTTCGCGCATGTCGACCTTGCCCGCATACTCGGTTTTGAAATGTTTCATTACCGCGGGGGTCGATTTATCGTCGAGCCCTTCGATGATCTTTTTGATTTCTTCCTGCGAAAGCATTTTCGGAAGATACGCCTTTACGGTTTCGAGTTGTCTGTCAAGGCTCTCTACCGTTTCGGTTCTGCCTGCTTTTACGAATGCCTCTTTTTCTTCGGTGAGTTCGTTTATTGTCTTTTGCAGAATTCTGGTAACGTCGGAATCGGTCATCTGTTCGCCCGCCGCCTTCTTTTCTATACCCGCAAGCATAAGTTTGTTTATCACGGCGTTAAGAGCCGTAACGGCGTCTTTGTCGTGATTTTTCATCGCGGTTATCTTTACTTTTTTGAAATCGTCTATAGTCATACGATATACTCCTTATTTAACCGAAATATAAAGTTCGTCAAGTTGTTTTTGGTCTACCGCGGACGGAGCGTCGCTCATAAGACAAGCCGCCGTCTGAACCTTCGGGAAGGCTATTACGTCGCGGATGGAATCGTCTTTGCAGAGGAGCATTACGAGTCTGTCGAGACCGAATGCAAGCCCGCCGTGCGGGGGCGCGCCGTAATTGAACGCGTCGACGAAAAATCCGAATTTACGCTGAATGTCTTCGTCCGTAAACCCTAATATGTTGAACATCTTCTTCTGAATGTCTCTGGAGTGAATACGGATAGATCCGCCGCCCGCCTCCTGACCGTTGATGACGAGGTCGTACGCCTTTGCCCTCGCCTTATCCGGCGCGGTTTCGCAAAGGTCGAGGTCTTCGTTCATCGGCGCGGTAAACGGATGATGCACCGCCATAAAGCGGTTTTCTTCTTCGGACCATTCAAACATCGGGAATTCCGTTATCCACAGCACGTCGTAAGTGTTTTTATCGATAAGGTTGAATTTATCCGCCAGCATAAGGCGCAGTCCGCCGAGCGTGTTGAACACGACGTAATCTTTATCCGCCGCGAAGAAGAGCGTGTCGCCCTCTTCAAAGTTCATACGTTCTTTGATGTTCGCGACGTCGCCTTCGCCGAGGAATTTCGAGAACGAAGATTTGATTTCTCCGCCTTTCTGCCACGTCATCCAGCAAAGTCCTTTCGCGCCGAGCGTCTTGGCGTATTCCACGCACGCGTCGAGGTCTTTACGCGAAAATTTATCGGCAAGTCCCTTGGCGTTTATCGCCCTCACGCTGCCGCGGATAGGTCCTATCGCGATTGCAAGCGCATCGGTAAACACTTTGAAAGTCGAATTGGCGAACAAGTCGCTGCAATTCACTATCTTCAGACCGAAACGGGTATCGGGCTTGTCCGATCCGTAATTTTCCATCGCGTCTTTATAACGCATGGTACGGAAATGCCCTTCGCCGAGGTCGAGACCTATCGTCTTCTTGAATATACCCTTTATAAGCCCCTCGATCGGATACATTACGTCTTCTATATCGTCAACGAAACTCATCTCTACGTCGATCTGAGTGAATTCGGGCTGACGGTTCGCGCGCAGGTCTTCGTCGCGGAAACATTTGGTTATCTGGAAATATCTGTCGAAACCAGCGATCATGAGCAACTGTTTATAGAGTTGCGGCGACTGCGGAAGAGCGTAGAAACAACCCTCGTGTATTCTTGACGGAACGAGGTAATCCCTTGCACCCTCGGGCGTAGATTTGCCGAGCATAGGCGTTTCGATTTCGATAAACCCGTTGTCTTCAAAAAACTTACGGGCTGCAAGCGTCACGTCGTAACGCATTTTAAGGTTATGCTGGAGCGTCGGTCTCCTGAGGTCGAGATACCTGTATTTAAGTCTTAAAGTCTCGTTTACGTTCGTGTCGTCGAGTATTTCAAACGGAGTGGTATCTGCCTCGGCGAGTATTCTGAGTTCGGTCGCCAGAACCTCAACGTCGCCCGTCGCGATTTTGTCGGTCTTACTCTGTCTCTCGCGCACGACGCCCTTTACCGCGATGACGTATTCCGAGCGAATGCTCTCCGCCTTGCGGAACACTTCGTCCGACGTCGTATCGTCGAAGACTATCTGCAAAAGACCGCTGCGATCGCGAAGATCGACGAAGATAAGACTGCCGAGGTTTCTGCGCCTCTGTACCCAGCCCATAACGACGACCTCTTTACCGACGGAATCGATGCGGAACGTTCCGCAGTAATCCGTTCTTCTTAAGTTACCCATAAATTCAGCCATAAATATCGCTCCGAATAGGTTTTAATATAGTATCGTCGCGTCCGCCGTTTGTCGGCAACGTACGCAACACTTACCGTAATTTTAGCCTTATTTCGGGCAAAAGTCAATTATTTGCTTATATATTTATAAAATATACTCTTTATGCACTCTGCCGAGGCGGGTCAGAATCTCGTAACATATCGTGTTGTCCCGCCGCGCGACGTCTTCCGCGGTTATCCGTATTCCGTTTTCTTCGCCGATAAAAATCGCGCCGTCGCCCGCCCGCGTCTTTGCGTCGACCTCCGCAAAGCAGTAATCCATACACACGTTGCCGATTATCTTGCGTTTTTTCCCGTTAATAATGACGTCTCCGCCCGACATGCTCCTAGGCAGTCCGTCGGCGTACCCGAGAGACAAAGTGGCGACATAAGTCGGTTTCAACGCTATATATCTGCCGCCGTAACCGACAGCCTCACCCGCGTTTATTCGTCTTACGCGGACGACGTAACCTATAAGCGACAGGCAGGGTTTAACAAAGTCCGCGCCGTAACCGTACATGCCTATGCCGAGCCTTACCGCAGATAACGAAAACCTGCCGTCGAGCGCGCGCGAGGTCGCCGAAATATGTTTCGGCAAACACTTTTCGCAAGCCGTCGCGCTTAAAAATCCGTCAAGTTGTCTTAAACTGCGCGACTCGTTCGCTCCGTCGTACAGATGAGAATACGCACCGCAAAGCGACAGATTTCCGTGCGTTCTTATCTCCGCCGACAGTTCCGCGAATTCTCTGCCGCCTTTCACGCCCGTTCTGTTCATTCCCGTATCGACGGCGATTTCCGCCGTTACCCGTCTGCCCGCATTTCCCGCCGCCGCGGCAAGTTCTTTCGCCTGCGATTTTTCCCATAAAGAGAGCGTCAGCCCGTAATTCACCGCCGCCGCGGGATCGCCGTAGCCGAGAACGAGTATAGGTTTAGTCGTAACGGCGCGCAATGCCGCGCCCTCTTCTACCGTGGCGACGGCAAAGGAATCGAACGCCTTTACGTTTTTCGCAATCTCCTCCGCGCCGTGTCCGTAACCGTCTGCTTTGACGACGCCGGTAAGTTTTACTTCTTTCGGTATTCTGTACCTGAATTTAAGAACGTTGGCTTTAAGTTTTCTTAAATCGACGACGATTTTTCCGCGATCATACATAGTAATATTTTATGAAATCCGCGCGCAATACTTTACAAATCGCCGATTATAAAGTATAATCGGGGTATGATGACTTTATTTGATTTTCTGGACAAATCCCTTACGGCTTACCATGCCGTCGAAAACGCAACCGCGATACTCAAAGAAAACGGTTTTGAAGAACTTAAAGAAAACGAGAATTTCGCCCCCGTCAAGGGCGGAAAATATTTCGTCAGAAGAAACGGTTCGGCTCTGATAGCGTTCCGCACGGGCAAAAAAAACTCGTTCAACATCGTCGCGTCTCACGCCGACAGCCCTTGTTTCAAAATTAAAGCCTCGCCAGCTATGACGACGGGCAATACGGTTAAACTCAACGTCGAACGCTACGGCGGCGGGCTCAATTACACGTTCCTCGACCGACCCGTCACGATTGCCGGCAGAGTCGTCGTAACCGACGGCAAAACTTACGAAAGCAAGGCTTTTACATCGGCAAAGACATTCGTTATACCGTCTGTCGCGATTCACTTCAACCGCGCCGCCAACGACGGAATAAAACTCAACCCGCAGACAGATATGTGCCCGCTTATATCCGCCATAGGCGAAAACGGACTCGAAAAAGAACTCACGGAATTCGCCGGCGATAAGACGTTCGTCGACGCCGACTTATTTGTCGTTCCCGCGCAGAAACCGTTTAAGGCGGGATATTCCGACGAACTCTTCTGCTCGCCGAGAATTGACAATTTAACCAGCGCGTACTGCTCGCTTGCGGGACTTATAAAGTCGACCCCGAAGGCGATTGACGTATGTTTCATCGCCGATAACGAAGAGGTCGGCAGTCAGACCCGTCAGGGCGCGGGCGCGGACTTTTTACAGAGCGTCACAGAGAGAATAAGCCTGTCGTTCGGGTTCGATTTCAGAACCGCGCT
The DNA here is from genome assembly GCA_900554485.1 of uncultured Eubacteriales bacterium. Taxonomy (GTDB): domain Bacteria; phylum Bacillota; class Clostridia; order Christensenellales; family Borkfalkiaceae; genus UBA10281. The sequence goes on along the minus strand of USHO01000076.1, from coordinate 813 downwards.
CGCCGATTCGTTTATGGTCTCGTTCGATAACGCGCATGCGGTTCATCCGAATCACCCCGAACTCTCCGACCCGACCAACAAGACCGTGCTCGGCGGGGGCATAGCGATAAAACGCCATGCGAATTTTAACTATACGACCGACGCCGTTTCTTCGGCAGTCATAAAAGGTGTATGGAAGAACGCGGGCGTAAAATATCAGGACTTCTATATGCGTTCGGATCTTCCGTGCGGAGGTACGCTCGGCGCGATAAGTTCGTCGCATCTGTCTGTTTTAAGCGTAGACGTCGGCTTGCCGCAACTTGCCATGCATTCACCGTATGAGACAGCCGGAGTGAAAGATACGGAAAGCCTGATCCGCGCGGCAAAGGTATTTTACAGATGACATCGGAGGACAGGAAAATGAGCAGAAAAGCAGTATTTTTTGATGCGGACGGAACTGTCTGCGATATGAAAAAAGGTGTGCCGGACAGTGCCATTGAAGCCATCCGTGCGCTGGTAAATAATGGACACGAAGCATGGCTCTGTACAGGAAGAAGCCGCGCCTTTGTTTCCTGGTATCTGGAGCAGATTCCTTTTACCGGAATGATCAGTGCCTGCGGGTCCACCATTGAAAAAGACGGGAAGAGACTTTTTAACAAAGAGATGACACCAGAAATTGCAAAACTTTCCGTGGAGGTTTTAAGAAAATACGGCCTGATTCCGGTAATGGAAGGTGCGTATTTCATGTACTATGACAAAGAGGAATATAATACCAATGTCAACTGGTATGCAGATCTTATTACAAAGGCACTGGTGGAAAAATGGCGTCCCATT
>USHO01000075.1 GCA_900554485.1 uncultured Eubacteriales bacterium | reverse complement strand
AGTGCCACTTCGTTCATGGCTACCTGCACCGGGTGAGACACGGAATCGTAGCTGATTCCGAAATCACGGTAAAGCGGGCAGGTGCCCGCAGGGGTCAGGATGATGTTTCTCACGCACCGGGCGATGTCCTCCAGCTCGGTGCTGTCACCATCGAAGCTGACTTGTACGTCAGAGATCTGCATCGTATCCCTCCCATCAAAGATATTCTTCCATCGTCAGGGTCATCTTTGCCTTGACGATCTCGTTGAATTCCAACGTGTTTGCCGCAAGGTCGAGCGCGGATATTTTGCTTTCGCCGAGCGCGTCGGTGAGCGAAGAGATGAGCATCGTCTTAAGAAATCCCGTGATGTCTTCCGTTTTGAAACTGCTGTTTGTTCCGAAAAGTTCTTTAAGAAATACAGCCGCGTCGTCAACCCTGAACGAGAACGCGCCGTAACCTCTTACCCTGATCGCGCCGAAATCGGGATCGCGCATCATTATCGGGTTAAGAGTACCCCATTTGATATTGGTGAACTGCTTTGTGTTGACGAAATATACGTCGCAGGTAATCGGGGTCTGGAAAGCATATTTCCATGCCGCGAGATTTGTTAAAATAGGAAGAATTTCGGTCTTCATATCGTGGAGACCGGGGGTAAGAATATCCGCTATCTGCCCTTTATATACGAATATCGCAACCTGTGATTCTTTAACGGTAATAGTGGACTTATCGTTTACTTCTCTTCCGTAATTTTTGAACGGATACTTGTAGACAAGGGTATTATTGCTGTCGTCGTTCCAGACGACGTTAAGTCTGAATAATGCCATAATTTTATTCCTCCCGACCGAAAATTCGGTTTACGGATATATTCTATCATAAATAATCCGACTTTGCAAGTTTTTATGCGATTATTTTACAAAAATCGCGTCGCTGCCGACGATTGCATAACCGTTCGTGCATTGCGACGCGTTTCACGCATTTATTTTATTCTTAACGCACGCATTGCGTTGAGTATCGCTATCATAGCGACGCCGACGTCGGCAAATACCGCAATCCACATCATGTTCGGTATACCGATTGCGCTGAGTATGAGCGCGGCGGCTTTCACGCCGAGCGAGAAAACTATATTTTCGCGCACTATCCGCATCGTCTTCTTTGCGATCTTCTTTGCGGTCACTATATCGGACAATCTGTCGTGCATAAGCACCACGTCGGATGCCTCTATCGCGCTGTCGCTGCCGACCTGCCCCATCGAAATTCCCACATCCGCCCTCATAAGTACGGGGGCGTCGTTTATCCCGTCGCCGACGAACGCTATTACGTCGTTTTTGTTCTTATTTGCAATCAGTTTATCGACTTCGGCGAGTTTATCCTGCGGCAAAAGCCTGCTCTTATATTCGTCGATACCGAGTTCTTTCGCTACAGGCGCGGCGGCGCGTTCGTTGTCGCCCGTAAGCATTATAACTTTCGTCTTCTGCGCTTTAAGTTCGTCTATAACGCGTTTGGCGTCATCTTTCACCACGTCGGAAACACATATCGTGCCGAGGTATTCGCCGTTTTTCGAGACGTAAACCGTCGTGCCGGAAAATTCGGATTCTTCGATTTTAACGCCTTCGGCAACCATCAGCCCGGCGTTGCCGCATGCAAGCCTTACACCCTCTTTTTCGGCGACTATGCCTTTACCGGCGACTTCGGTTATCTGGTAACTTTCGTCGGGTTCGCCTACGCCTTCGGCGACTATGCTTTTGGCGACGGGGTGAGTGGATTTATATTCGCAGATATACGCCGCTTTAAGTATCTCTTCGCGTCTGTCCTCGGGGTACACCTTACCGACTTTGAATTCCCCCGTTGTCAGCGTTCCGGTCTTATCGAATACGACGGCGTTGACTTTTTCGAGTTGTTCGATATAGTTCGCGCCTTTTATCAGTATGCCCTTACTGCTCGCTCCGCCGATACCGCCGAAAAAGCCGAGCGGAATGGATATGACAAGCGCGCAGGGACACGACACGACAAGACAGGTAAGAGCGCGTTCTATCCAGCTTGCCCATTCGTTTCTGCCGAACGCGATCGATATTACCGCGGACGGAATTATCGCAAGCGCGAGAGCCGAAAATACGACAAACGGAGTATAGTATTTTGCGAATGCCGAAATGAAGTTTTCGGTACGCGCTTTTTTGCCGGACGCATTCTCGACCATATCGAGTATTTTGGAAACGGTACTGTCGTAAAACTCTTTTTCAACCTTAATCTCTATCGAGCCGTCGAGAACTATCGTACCGCTCATCGCCGGAGAACCCTCTTCGACGAATACGGGTACGCTCTCACCCGTCAACGCGCATGTATTAAGATTGGTATGACCTTTTACGACGACGCCGTCGAGAGGGATTTTTTCCCCGGCATGTACCTGAACGACTTCTCCGACCGAAACTTCTTCGGGATATACCTCGATCCATTTACCGTCGCGAAGAACTCTCGCCTGATCGGGGCGTATATCCATAAGCGACGCAATCGATTTCCTTGATTTACCGACAGCATAATCCTGAAATATTTCGCCGACCTGATAGAAGAGGATAACGGCGACGCTTTCGGCAAAATCGCCTTCTTCGCCCTTCGTCATCTTGACAATGCCGAGCGCAAATGCCCCGAGAGACGCTACCATCATAAGAAAGTTCTCGTCAAAAACTTTTCCGTGGCAGATATTGCGTATTGCCTTCCACAAAACGTCGTAAGCCGCCGCAAGGTAAATCACGCCGTACAGCGCAAGCCTGACGTAATCGTTTATCGCAACGATTTTATCCGTGATGAACAGAGCGAAAAACAGTATGAGGCAAATACCCGTGCGTATCGCTTTTTTTCTTAAATCTTTATCCATAAAATACATTCCTTATCGCCGATTACCGCAAAGACGGAACCCGGTCATTCGGGCAGCACAAAGCGCATTTTTCGTACCGTAAAAGGCGAAAAACACCGCATAAATCGGTTTATTACACCAAAATTAACCGTGAAAAATGCTATGTCCGACTAAATACTTATCAGAGACCGATGAATTCCCAATCGGGTTCGAGTTTTTTAGCCGTTGCTTTGATTTCATCGATCACGTTTTTGGTCTCGTCGAAGTCGACGGTCATTTTCTCACCGATAAAACTTACGTTTACCGAATTTACGCCGTCGATTTTGGCTACGGCTCTTTCGAGAGCGGCTGCGCAGTTTGCACAATCGAGATTTTTGATTCTTACTACTTTTTTCATAATTTTACTCCTTCGGCTGTTACGCCTTAATATTACATTTTCGCCTTGACGGCGTATTTAACTTATTCCCTGACGTGGTCTATCGCCATTTCAAAAATCTTCTGAACGTGTTCGTCGGCAAGCGAATAGAAGACTTCTTTACCGCTTTTACGGGATTTAACGAGTTTGCTTTGACGAAGTATGCGCAACTGATGCGATATAGCCGATTTCGTCATATTGAGCAACGCACCTATGTCGCACACGCACATTTCGCTTTCAAACAGAGCCATCAGAATATTGGTCCGCGTACTGTCGCCGAAAACCTTGAAAAGTTCCGCCACGTCGTATATGACGTCTTCGTCGGGCATTAACGCGCGCACCCTTTCCAGCACGTTATCGTGTGTATGTTCGCATTCGCATGTTTTGATTTCGTCTTTCATTCGTCTGCTCCCGTTAAATTATTATAATACAGTTGAACAATTATTCAACTGTTTATAGTATACGCTTTGCAAAAACGTTTGTCAACGCTTTTAAGATATATTTTCAAAAATTTTCTACATAAAAAAACTACGCGTCACCGCGCAGTTTAATTTGAAATTATTACAGACAGGCAAATGCATGTCAACCCTTTTTTATGAGCGTCGGCAAAAAACTTTGGGAGACCTTGGAAAAATCCCAGACTTTATCGCTCCAACCGAGGGTATTCGTATAGAACGATGCCGAATTCCTGATATTCGTCATATCCTGCGCATATTTCGACGAGACTTCCGTAATTTTATTGCCGGTCGTCGTACCGAACGGAACCCAATAGATATAATTCTCGTATTTCATACAGAAATTATTCGTCGCTTTTACGGCATCACCGTCGGCAAAACCCATAATCGCATCCATTCTGTTAATATCGGCATCGTTGCCGTCTTTTTCAAACATAATATTGATACAACTGAAACAGTTAGATATTGCGTACTGATTCAAAGAGGCTATACCGCCGAGACCGACCACTACGCCGTCGGTTATTTTCGCATAAATACTGCCCGTAAAATAACAATTATTTATGTGTCCGAAATTATGCGCGACAATGCCCGCCCCGGTTATGGTAACGGTCTGACCGTTGTCGGATACTCTGACGGTACAGTCTTTTGCATAGCAGTTTTCGATAAGTCCGTCATTGGTATTGGCAAAAATCGCACCGTTTGAATATCCGTCGCCTTTGATTTCGGAATTTTCGATACCGAGATTTTTTATTGTACCCTCGTTGTATCCGAAAATACTCAACGAATCCTGCCAGTACCGCGATAACGACGGATTCTGACTAATCGATAAATTACGGATAACAAAACCTCTGCCGTCAAATACCCCATGGAAAGCACTGTCGGTAGCAAGCGGGAATTCGTTTAATATCTTGCCATCAAAATCCAGATCGCGGGTCATAACGTATGTTCCGCCGAGATCATTTCTGACGGAAAGCATATCTTCCGGATTTTCTATCATGTATACCCCGGAATCAAGTTCCCAAATGGCATACAGTGTTACGGTCTGATCTCTTCCGGCAATATCCTCATTGATGACTGCACCGTCTGAAAACCTTTGACCGTTACCGAGCGGATCGGTATTCCAGCAGTCAAAAACGTAATATTCACGAGTGAACTTATTATACGGTAAAAATACCGAACTACCCGGTCTGGCATCCACATCGTTCATAGCCCCTTCGCCGCCGTTGGAATCGAACGTTATTGTGTAATAACCGATCGGATCTATATATTTCCACTTTGCCGTAAGGCGGATTTCTTCGCCCGCCTCGCACAGATTAAGGACGGATTCTCCGTCTTCATAAGTATCGGAACCGCACCGCCAGCCGTCAAAAATATAATTTTCACGCGTGAACGTGTTTCTGCGTAACGGAGTTTCTTCGCCGTACTTTATTTCCTGCGTTATCTTGTCATCCGAGTCGCAAAAGACCACCGTATAATATACGGTAGATTTGAACTTGGCGTAAACTTTATAATGGTTTTTATCCTGCAACGGCTGATCCATTATTGAATTGAGAGTGAATGGCTCTTCCCATTTGCCGTCATCCCAGAACCACCCCTCAAAAGTATAATCCTCTTTAACGGGGTTACCCGGCATAGAAATCGTATCGCCGTTGGTGCCTACGGTAGAAACGGTCTTACCGTCGACGATAAAATCGATATTATAATCGAAATTGATTGTCTTTCCGCAACCGGCAGCGAATAAACCGAACATACAAATTGCCAGTGCCAGAACCGAAATTTTAATCTTTCTCATTTTTCCTCCGAAATCTTAACTATTAAGTGCTGTACGATATAAAGTCTATAGACTTCAGCCGTTGTATTATAACACATGCTTACCGGAAAAACAAGTTAAAAAGAAATAAAAAGAGAAAATAAAAAGTGCGAGTATAAAGAAAAAAAATGACGAGATGTCAAGGAATTTATCCGAAGAGATAAAAGAAGAGATGGATAAAAAAATAGCCTTACAAAAAGTAAGGCTATCGAATGGGATGCGGCGACTACCTATCCTGCCGGTCGGTCACCCGACGAGTACTTTCGGCGCAG
>USHO01000074.1 GCA_900554485.1 uncultured Eubacteriales bacterium | reverse complement strand
ACGACTTTTTTAAGTTCGCCGTTCTCTTTTTCGAGTTCCGAAATTCTCGATCTGAGGGCGGCGTTTTCAGTGCGTAAGTTTTCAGCGATACGCTCGTATAAGGCGTTTATCTCGTTTTTTAATTTATCTAAAAGCACGTCTTTACGCTTTGCGAACGGGTCGTAACATCTGCCCTTTTCGCGCTTTATCTCTTCGACGATTTCTTCTACCGTACGCCTGTCGCCGGCAATCATGTTCCTGTACTTGTTCTGATACCTGAGCGCGGTTTTCGGATCGCGGGCAATCAGACCTATACTGCTCCTCACCGACCTGCCGTCGGTTGCGGCAAGCAGTATTTTTTTCATCATAAGCCTTGCCTCCGCCTTGTCGAATTCGACTATCCTGCCGACTTCGGGTTTCGCGCCGAAACATATCGCGTCGGCGTATTTTTTGTCTTTTTTCGCGCGCTTGGCTGCCGAATAGTACGCGTTCCTCACACTGCCCGCCGCCATTTTGTTTTCGGCGGCAAAACTTTCAAACACTCCGCGCAGCGGTCTTCCGTTCTTTTTCGCATCGTCGGCCGACGCCATAAGTCGTCTCATTTTTTCGCTCGTCATCACGTTCATAGATATTTATTCCTTAATTTTATACGCCTATTATTGCCGCGCGGCGAAGTTATAATACATATTGAAAAAAAATTTTAATAGAATATACTATGACGTATTATCTTTACGCGCAGACGGCGTGCGCCGTCAAAATAGACGGAAACTTCGTCGGTACGACCGACGGCAATTATTTCGCTTTCGAGGCGGACGAGTATCTTCTTGAAGTCATACCTTTGGACGACCGTATGCTGCCCGTCGCGTTTCTGGTTAAAAACGAGCCGCGGAAAACCCCGTCGATGAAAGTGTTCGACATGCGCGGCGGCTATCTGCTTATCCCCGTGTTTTCAAGGCGTTTCGTAACGGATTTCAGACTGCTGTTCCGCGGACGCAAAGAATTTTCCTGCGGGACGCTTGCCGTAACCTGTTACAGCGAAAACGGCGTAAGAGTAGTAGTCGAAACCATGAAAGACATGTTCGTAACCACACTGCCGTTTCTGCCCGACGATGCGAGATTCGACTATATAAAAGACGGGGAAGACGAATATCTCGCCGCTGTTTTCGTCGGAAACCGCACGCTGGTACTCGTTTTTTCGGTAAAAGAAAAAATATCGCTCGCCCTTAAACGGGTATGCGACGACTACTCTTTTCAGTCTCCGTATATTTCGCTGACCGAAAACAAGAACGATATATTAAAACACGTCGTCGTATCCCGCTGGAAACTCTGCCGCGGAGAGATAAAAGGCGTGTCTCTTCTCGTAAAACGCCGCCGCGAGATTTATACCGTCGACGAAAAACTTCTGCCGTATGCGTTTTTTGAAGAACTTGCGCTCGGCGGAGACGTCACGGACTTTCTCGCTCCGAAGATAAAACCGCGCGCAGGCGAAATGAAGGAATTCGCGGGGAATTTCACCGCCGTTCTGCCTCCGCCGGAATTCGTATCGCCGTCGCTCGTCACCCTGCTTTACCCGGACAGGATAGAATACGCCGACGTTACGGTTTCGGGCGGACTTATAGAAAATATCGTAATAACTTGACTTGTATCGGAAAATGTGTTAGTATTTAACCGCTATGTGGTACTATTATATTTATTACGGTTCGCTCATCGTCCTTATCCCCGGCATAATCTTCGCTTTTATCGCGCAGATCATGGTCGGCGCGACTTATAAAAAGTATTCTAAAACCGACGCCCGTTCAGGCTGGACGGCTGACGATATGAGCCGTATGTTTATGGAAAGATACGACTGCAACGGAGTCGTCGTCCGTCCGATCGAAGGCGAACTCACCGATAATTACAATCCGTCGACAGACGTATTGTCTCTGTCGGAAGGCGTATACGGAAAATCGAGCATTTCCGCTCTCGGCGTAGCCGCCCACGAATGCGGGCATGCCCGCCAGCAACACGAAGGCAGTTTCATGATGAAACTAAGAAGTTTTCTCGTTCCCGTGACGAATATCGGTTCGAGACTGGCTGTTCCCGTGGCGATTCTCGGCATCATTCTCGAATGGCTGCTCGGCGGAGCGGGCGCAACCAACGCCGGCACTTATATATTATGTATAGGCGTTATTCTCTACTCCCTTTCGACGGTGTTCGCGCTGATTACCCTGCCCGTCGAAATAGGCGCGTCCGCAAAGGCGATGACCATGCTCGACGAACAGAACATACTCGAAAAAGACGAACGCAGAGGGGCGAGAAAAGTTCTTACAGCCGCCGCGTTGACGTACGTCGCGTCGCTGCTGGTATCGCTTTTGTATCTCCTGCGATTCCTCATCATCATAGCGGGCGTCAGGGGAAAGAAAAAATAATCTTTTACGGGAAGACCGACACTTCGCCTACGGCGTCGAAAACTTCGCCCGCGAAAATCGTTATGCGGCTGCCGCCGGACGAATACGTCAGCATCACGCGCCCCGAAACGCGCGACAATTCAAAAATCCCCTCGCCGCCGATAAGGTCGTTGACTTTACGGGCGGCATTTTCGTTTCCGCGGGATATAACGGCGTTTCCGCCGGCGAGCGCGATCGCCAACGCTACCGCATTTACTTCCGAGTCCACCGATACGCTCGTTCCGCGTACGATAAACGACGGACGCTCTTCCGAATAACATTCGGGTTCTACAACACCGCTTATTTTACTGTAAAGTTCGTCTGATCGCATCTGTATATCATACGCAGGAAATCGCATCGGCGTGAATGAACGGCAAAACGGTTGACAAACCGTTCAAAAACTATTACAATACTCAATATCGATATATTTTTATCCGATACGACTATGCAAAAAGAACAACTTATTGACAACTTAAACGGCAGGGGCAGCCGCAAACGCCTCAACGCGCTTACCAATCTGTGCAAAAACGACGAAGACGACGCGCCGGCGCGTTCGTCGGATACGGCTCAGTTCAGGAGCGTCTACACAGGCTTTTCGTTTACGCCGTCGATGTGCGCATACAAGGCAAAACAGACGGGCGTCAGCGTAGCCGGTCTCGTCGATTACGCCTCGCTGAAAGGCGCGGACGAATTTTCAAAAGCCCTTAAAATCACCGGGGTTGCCGGATATATCGGCGTCGGTATAAATTCGCGTGTCAAAGGTATGCGCATCGCATTGCAGGCTATAGGCGTCCCGCATAAAAACATAAAGGCTCTGCATAAAAATTTAGCCGACGCGCGTAACCTTAAAGCCGCGCACGTCAACCGTCAGCGCGAACTGATAAACAAAAAGACCGACAATTTAAGGTTTTACCTCCCGCCGGAACTGTTGCTTTTCAAAAACAGAACCCAGAGCGCGGAAAATCTGTATAACGCGTTGGCGACAAAAATAACCGACAGGTACAAAAGCGGAGACGAAGTCGTCGCTTACCTGACGGGCGAACTTTCTTTCGACCTCAGCGAAGACAGAAAGAGTAAACTTGCCGACAGAGCCAATCCTCTGTATAAATACGACCTCGCGGAGACGCTGAGGGCATATCTGGGCGTCAAAGACCTGCCCGAAAAGACAATGCGCGCGGAAGACTTCGTTTCCGTATGCGACGCCGCCGGCGCAATATCCGTCGCCGTATACAACGCCGCTCCTCTGAATGAATTTCTCGGCGCGTGCAAAAAAATCGGCGTGAAAGCCGTATGTATCGAACCCGACCGCGAAAACGCCGGCGTTACCCCCGCAGAATTTTACGACAGGGCATTCGCCGAAGGTTTTCTGCCGCTTTCGCGTAAAGTCATCGACCGACCGAGGAAGAAACCGATCGACGCAAACCCGTCGAAAGACGTCGCCGACAAGTACCTCGAATCTTCCCTTGCCGTCTGCGGACACGAAATCGCCGCGTCCATATCGCAGTCCGACGGGCTGTTCTCCGAAAAGACGGTATCATCCCTGCCCGACTTCGCCGCAAGGATAAAACTCTTCTCGAAAATAGCCACCGAATAAAACCCGGAAGTTATGTCAATACTTCTTGCCGCAAAGCAAGGAGTATTTTTTTATGGAATTTTTCAGGGAGTCCGCTCTGAAAACCACGCTCGCGGCGTTGTTCTTTCTGTCGGCGTGCATTATGACGGCGATATGCGTCGGCTACGCCCTGCCGGAAGGCTCGCGGCGCGAATTATACCTGTATAAGTCGTCGTCCGCATGCGAAACGGTTACGGCGGACGATTCAACGATTTTTTTAAGAAAAAACATATCGGGCGAATCGGTCTGTCTGCAAAACGAACGCGAACTGAACGATTTTCTGTCGTCCGTACTCGCCGTCAGAGTATTCGCCGAACACGGTGAAGATTTCGACTGCGTCTATTACTATTCGCCCCGCCTGCGTTTCCGCACCGCCGTAAACGGCAGGCGGGTAAATATCGCCGTTACGCGATCGAAAAACGGAATTAAAATAGCGACGCCGTTTCCGTTCGGCAGTTTCTGACGATTACCTTCCGCAGGCGATGCGAATTATTTTTTTGCCGACGACGTATAAAACGCAAAAAGCGTGTAAATAATACTCAACGCAACAAGACATCAGGAGGATATAAAATGTCTGACAAAAAGAATTCGAGAATACTCGGTTTCGTAAAAAACAACCTTTACTACCTTCTCATCGGCGTCGCGCTTATAACCATAATCACCGTCACGGCGGTCGTCATCGCGACGAGCAAATCTTCGCCATCGGCGACAAAGCCGTCGGAACCGCCGACCTCCGCCGAAGAACCCGATAAACCCGACGTCCCGGACAAACCCGACAAACCCGACAATCCGGATAAGCCCGATAAGCCGGATAAACCCGACGAACCCGCCGACACGAAAATAATATTCACCGTTCCCGTGGCGAACGCCGCTTACGACAAGACGTTCACGCATGCGTCCGTCGTATACAATAAGACCCTCGGCGTGTATACCGGTCATACAGGTATCGACATGAGCGCGGAGGCAGGCACGAAAGTCGTATGCGCTTACGCCGGTACGGTAGAGAGCATAACCACGACCTATCTTCAGGGTACTACCGTAACGATAGACCACGGCAACGGGCTTAAAACCGTATATAATTCGATAGACGCCAAAGAGGGACTCGCCGCGGGGCAGACGCTTAAAGCGGGCGACGAAATCGGCGCGGTTTCCGACAACAACCGACAGGAATACAAAGACGGCGCGCACCTGCACTTCGAAGTAATAAAAGACGGAGTCAAAGTCGACCCCGAAGAATATCTGAAATCCGCATAAATCCGACATTCCTCCCGTACAATGTACGGGAGGATTTTTTATGCCCTTTTCAAAAAAACGATTCGTCGCGGCTTTCGTCGCGATTTCGCTTACGGCGGGGCTGTGTTCCGCGCTGTCGTCATGTAAAAAACAGCCGTCGGCAATCGTCGACGACTGCCTGATAGAAGTCGAATACGCCGACGGTAAAATATTCGGTAAATCGACTTATACGCTGACAAATCGCGGAGACAATCCGTTTGACGACGTAAGATTCAACCTGTACGCCAACGCATACAGAAAGGGTGCGAAATATTCGCCCGTAGAAGAAAAGAAAAAAGCCGACGTATTCAAGGGCGGCTACGGCGGAATAACCGTCGAATACGCCAGAGCCGACGGCAACGACGCGGCATACGAAATCTGCGGCGAAGACGACAATATACTTTCGGTTAAAACCGACGAATATTTCCCCGACGAAAAAATAACCGTCGAGGTCGGCTTTACCACCGTTCTTCCGTCTGCGAATTTACGGCTCGGCAAAACCTCGTCGCCGATAAACCCTGCCGCCTTCTA
>USHO01000073.1 GCA_900554485.1 uncultured Eubacteriales bacterium | reverse complement strand
TCGTCGCCGAAAAATCTCAGGTAAAGGATATTTGCTATCTGTTTTTGAGAATGTTCGCCAGCGACGACAATGCGACGCTTTACAATCGTGAATGTAACGGTTTCACGGCTTATATGACCGACTTTTCGCAGGCGAAAGACACGCCGTACAACAAGCAGTGTCAGGCGATCGTCGAAAACGGTTATGCGACGCCCGTATGGATGAACGCAACCGATTTAAGATTAAAAGTAGGACATAACAATCTTATATTCCCGAATTCCGATTTGTCTTTCGTAAGCAAAATCATCGGAAAACAGGCGACCATTTACAGCGACGGACAAAAGACGGGCGACAAGGCGTTGTATACGAAGAACGCAAACGATATGCTTGAAGAGGTTCGCGCATATGTAAGAGAAAACTGGTCGGAATGGGTAAGAAAAATTACGAAGTAAACGCCGTGCGGCGGCGGGGAGGCGAAAGCGATGACGAATAAAAGAAAAAGTTCGTATTCCAAGTTCGAGAAAAAAGACTTTCTTTTCGTCTATTTGTTGATTGCATTACCGGTTCTGCAATTCGCGGTCTTCTGGTTTTATGTCAATATAAGTTCGTTCACGCTGGCATTCAAAGACCCGGCGGGCAGCTGGACTTTCGACAATTTCAGACAGGTATGGTACGGACTTACGCATGCGGATCAGTACGGAACAAATATCCTGACGATGATATTGCGTTCGTTCACGCTGTGGTTTATATCCAATTGCGTGGTGTTTCCGATCGCGCTCTGTACGACGTATGTATTGTTCAGAAGAGTATTCGGGCATTACGTTTTCCGTGTGATATATATGTTGCCGAGTATGGATCGCCACGATGAAACAACTGCTCAGCAATTACGGCGCGGTCGTATACTTTATGAAAAAGGCGGGCGCGAGCATATCGGGTTCGGTTATGAGCGACGGGCTTATGTACGACATCAAAACCGCGTTCCCGACGCTGTGTCTTACGGTATTCATCTACGGCATAGCAGGCGGAAACGCCGTAGTTACGGGCGCGTATTCCAGAATTCCCGAAGAACTCTTCGACGTCGGCAAACTTGACGGCATAGGTTTCTGGCGCGAATTTTTCAACGTCTGCCTGCCGTGTATATGGCCCACGGTGTCGACACTGCTGACGTTTTCGCTGTGTACGATTTTCGTCGGCGAAGGTAACGTCTTCCTTTACACCAACGGCGAGGGCGGTTACGGACTAGATACTATGGGGTTCTATATTCAGTACCTCGTATACAGGTTATCGCTGACCAGTTCCGAGAAGATGCCGTACGGTTATCCCGCCGCGATAGGACTGTTCATAACGCTTATAACGCTGCCGATAGTTCTTGTCGGCAGGAGAATACTCGAAAGTCTCGTCGAGGCTGTAGAGACCTGAGAGGAGCGTAATATGAAAGTAAAAAATATGGTTAAATGGCGGTCGGACGGTTTCAGACAGAAGTCTACGTCCGAAAAAGTAACGCTCTGCGTGTTTTTCGCGTTTTTCCTCGCGATGACCGTAATTTATATCTACCCGATTCTTTCGATTTTCCTGAATTCTTTCAGAGAACTTTCGGAATTTGAAGAACTTTACGTCAATCCGAACGCAAGTCCGTTCACTCTTCCCGAGTGGCAGACCAGAAGTTGGAAAGAAGTCTTCACGACTTTCAAGTATAAAGACTTCACGTATTTCGATATGTTGCTGAATTCGATATGGATAACGGGCGTCAAAGTTACGGTAAACATCATGGCAAGCGTTTTTCTTGCCTACGCCGTCGCAAAATTCCGTTTCCCCGGCAGGAACTTTCTGTACGCGGTGGTGATTTTCTCGCAGACTATCCCCATAGTCGGCACGGGCGCGGCGAGTTATAAGTTGTTTACCAAACTCAACTTCATCAACAATCCCGCGCTTATGTGGATTGCATGGTTCAGTGCGTTCGACTTTGCGTTTATCGTTCTGTACGGCACTTTCCGCGGCATAAGTCCGACTTATTCGGAATCGGCGAAACTCGACGGAGCAAACAACCTGACGGTGCTGTTCAGAATAGTATTGCCGCAGGCGTTTCCGTGTATAGCCGCGCTTGCCATTCAGCAATCCATAACCGTGTGGAACGATTATACCACTTCGCTTATATATCTCAGGGATTACCCGAATATAGCGTACGGATTGTTTGTTACCGAAAAGAGCATTTCTTATTTTTACAACGCGAGGGCGCTTTACAGCGCGGTCGTGTGCATATCGATGATCCCCATTCTTATTCTTTACGCTTGTTCGCAGAAAATCATACTCACCAATATGAACGCAGGCGGATTAAAGGGATAAAACGCAAAGGAGTATTTTATGAAGAAAAACGTATGGCTTACCGTACTGACCGCGCTGGCGATAACGGCGTCGTGTCTTTTCGCGGCAAGTTGTAAATCTTCGGGCGGCACGCCCGAAACGCCGCGTTTCAAAGAAGACGCACCGACCGAAGTGTTTTTAAGCCGGGACATCGACCTTGACGACTATATCGTCAGGGTTGACGGCGAAGACGCAGAGGTAAGCGTAGAATATTACAACCCCGTATCGGACAGGAACGTTTCCGAAGAATTTTCGGGTTTCAACATGGTGTTCTATCCTAAAATGACGGGCGAACACAAAATAACGTATACGGCAAAAAAAGGCGGAACGTCCAAAAGCGCATCTATGACCGTAACGGTCATCGCCGATCCGCCGACGATAACCGTATCGCATACGGCTCAGACTATCCGTATGCCCGATTCGGGCGAAGTTACGAGGGCGTTCGACTGGCTTATGTCGAACGCGTCCATGAACCTCAAGCCCGTTACGGCGACAACAAAAGTCGTCGGCGCATCTTTCAGGGCGGTAAACGTCGGACTCGATGCGGCTAACGCCGTATGGGAAGACCTTACGGTCGAAGACGGCGACGAGACTTTCACTTTCACCGAAATAGGCGAATATAAATTTACCGTAAGGGCGGAATCCGAAGGTAATTCGTCCGAAGACTATTTCCTCGTAAACGTTATCAGGGATCCGTCTGCGGGAACTCAGACCGACGAAGGCGTAAAAGTTATCGAAAAGGGCAAGGGCGTCGTTTACGCCGAAAACGACCCGTATACTTTCAAATTGATGTCGGGTGCGTTGTCGGATATAAATTACGCGGTCGTAGCCGATAAACTCGGCGACGGCAAGAAGTTAAGTCTGCTGTTCAAAGGTAAAAATGCGCCGCAACTCGGTTTCTACGTTATTCCCGACGAGGGCAGCGACGACGAATACAATATCAAGACGACCAAAGGCGGTTTTTTCAGTTTCGTGGCAAAGGAATCGAGCGGACACAAATGGGTGTTCTTCTTCCCGAACATGCTTACGGGCAATGCCGCCAGAACTCCCATTCCGGGCAATAACGACTTCGGTATTAGCGACCTTAACAGCGACGAGCATTACCTTATGCAGTATTCGCTTTCCAAGGTGGCGTGGGTAGAGGCGCGCGACGCATGGAGACTTAAAGTCAACGTCGAGATATTCGAGGTTAAATCCTATTCCACCGCGAACGGCGTGTCCGGTTGCGTGATAGGCGATAAACTGCACGAAATAGGTATAGAGGGCGAATTCTACTATACAAAAGGTCAGGAATTCGACTTTTCGCAGGGCAAATCCGTAATTTACGGAGATATACGCAACAATATAGACATTCAGTATATCCCCGACGAGGCGAACATAGTCAAAGCCCCCAAAGAAGAGGTTAAAGCCGACGGTTTCGATAACGTCTACACATATAAGTCTTCTGTCGGCAAAAATTCCGACGGAACTAATACCGTCGTATTGAAAGAGGGTAAAATTTCCGACGATAAAGACGGCGGCATAACAGATCAACTCGGGTATGTCGGTATTGCGGACAGCGGTTTCGGTATGGGGTCGACGATTACCGTCGATTTCGAGGGTAAAAATCTGCCCGGCATAGGGATTTATCTCGGTAAGTCGCCGGAAGGATATGTAGTCGGCGGCGCGACCGCATCCGGGACGGGCTTTTATATCGGTAACGGCAACGTCAGCGGCGAACTTACGTCAATCGGTCAGAGGCTTACCGTAAACGGTCCGAACAGACTGGATCCGGGCGGGCAGTACCGCGGCAACGACGGGTATCCGCCGTATTTCGGCAGAATAGATAAGTTGTCGTATCTCGGGTCGGCGGCAAGCGGCACTCCGAACTTCAACAGGAGCGCAGAAATGGGTTATAACCTGTTGGAAGACGGCAAGAAATATCGTTTTCAACTTACAGACGTGTCTGCCGACTTCGATTCCGAAGACTTCAATATATTTGCGCTCAATTATAAATTGTACGATATGAGCGGCGATACGCCCGTTCTCATTGTCGACGTTACGAAATCGGTCGACAGAACTTACGATACGGTAGATTTCAACTCCCAGACGATAGCGTTCTTCGGTTCGATTCATTCCAATTTAAGATTTACCTACAGTTTGTCGGGCGAGAGGATAGACTATCCGTATGACACCGAAGTCGATCCCGACGCAATAACGCTTTCACCCGCGACGATAAAGGAAACGAGGGATGCAAACGGGCTTATAACGTTCAGCGGAACGTACGATTTCAGGGGTCTCGGCGCGTACAGTGTCGGCGACGTGCTCGAATTCAGGTTTACGGGGAGAAACATTCCCAACGTCGGATTGTTCACGAATGCGAACGGCGTCAACGCCGTCGGCGGCGGGACTGCCAACACGGGTCTGTTTATACAGACTTCGGGTCACGGTTCGGCGACTTATGACAAGCGTCTGTATATAACCGGACCGTATCTTATCGATGCGGGCAGCGTAGAGGCTTATGCGAATATTCCCAACTTCACTTATCGCGAATGGCTGGGCGCGAACCATGAAATGGGTGTCGACGTCAGTTATACGGTCGACGGCGGAAGATTTTCGCTGTTCGGTATAGATATGCTCGACGCAAAGACAAAGTATATTTACAGAATAAAGACAGCCGAGGGCAGCGCAGACGGCAAGGTCGTAATAATCTGCGAACTGTATTCCGTCAAAAATTCGGTCACCTCTCTCGTGTCGACCTATCGCAAAGAAGTCACGCATTATCTGCCGTCGCTCGAAAACGTGTATGCGACCGTGTACGGCGCGGGCAGTTATTCGGGTAAAGACATATCCTTCGCTTATACCGTCAACCCCGATTACGACATCGTAACTACGGACGGAACGGGTACGCAAAGCGCAGGTAAGATCTCTGCGACCGTCGTAAACGAGCCGTCATCGGATACGCGCGACACCGAACAGCCGAGAAACAACTTAACCGTTGTTTACAGCGAAGTTCTTTCAAAAGATAAAAATAATATCGACGTCGAACAGCCTGCGTCGGTATGATAAAGGAGATAAAATTATGAAAAAGCATTACGAACCTGCAGAGATAACCATAAAAGTTATCGACGCGCAAGACGCGATCGCCACTTCGGGCGGCAAGTCCGACGTCACCAAAGACGACATCGGTTGGGAAGACTGAGGAGGGAAAAATATATGATGAAGACGAAAAAGATTTTTACAGCGGTTTTGTCGATACTCTTCGCAGTCTGCCTGTCGTTTGCGGTATTGCCGTTTGCATCGGCTAAAGCCGACGATGCGGCATTGCCCGAAGTTACTATGAAACACGGCGCGTCGATAAGACTTTCGACCACGGGAACGGACGGGTCGGACAGCGGAATAAAATTTGCTTTTTCGATGTCCGCCGAAGATTACGCCGCGTTATCCGCGTCGGACGTTTATACCGACGTAAAGTACGGCGTATTCATTGCCGCCGCGAGTTATAACGTAACGGGTAAGGAAATTGCCGACGAAACTCATCTTGTCGGCGATAATGCGATTTATTACTGGCAGGTAGGCGAAACCGACGGCGAACCCGTGTACAACGTAACGCCCGCCGCCGGCATGAAACGCATAATCTGCGCCGA
>USHO01000072.1 GCA_900554485.1 uncultured Eubacteriales bacterium | reverse complement strand
AGGCGGCTTGTCGTGCATTCCGCCGAAGACGTCGGAATGGCAGACCCGAACGCGCTCGTCGTGGCAACCAGCGCGTTGACGGCTTTTCAGAACATAGGGTATCCCGAGGGGCTTATTCCGTTGTCCGAGGCTATAATTTACGTCTGCGAGGCCCCTAAATCGAATACGACGATCATCGCCATGAATGCGGCGAAAAAGGCAGCCGAAAGCGTCAAAGACGACACCGTGCCGCCGCACCTTCGCAATTCTGTTTTCGCCGACGATCAGGCGAAGAGAAAGAGCGCGCAATATAAATACCCGCACGATTACGGCGGGTACGTCGAACAGCAATATCTGCCGGACTCGCTTGTCGGGGAAAAGTTTTATACTCCGACCGATCACGGCTTTGAAAAGAAAGTGAAAGAAATTCGCCGCGAAAAAGGCATAACAGAATAAGATATTTCGTGGAGGGGTATTATGACGGACTTGCACACCCATATACTTCCGTGCGTCGACGACGGTTGCGGGAGTTACGATATCGCGATAAGTATGCTCGAAGAAGAAAAGGCGCAGGGCGTTACCCGCGTCGTTCTTACGCCGCATTTAAGAGGTCGTTATAATATGCCGGACGATGCCGTCAGGGCGGCGTTCGCCGAATTCGCGTCCGATCCGCGCGTAAGGGCGGTCGGCGTAGAACTTTACCTCGGCAGAGAAATCGCCGTAAGGACTCCGCGCGACGTGGAAAACAAAAGTCTGATGACTCTCGGTAACGGTAAGTGCGTGCTTATCGAATTGCCTTACGACGACCTGACAGACGTCGATGAGTTGGTGTATAATATCAGAATAGCGGGATATAAGGCGGTTCTCGCGCATATAGAACGCTTTGTTTACACGCAGGATATTCCGCTTGTCGAAAGGTTGAAACAAAGAGGCGCGCTTATTCAGGTGAACGCGCGTTCGCTTATGGACAAAACGTTTAAGGACGAATATAAGTTCGCCCGTAAACTGATAAAAGAAAAACTGGTCGACGTCGTTGCGTCGGACGTGCATTTCGGCAGGATAAATTATATGGCGAAGGCTTATGATTTCGTCGCGAAGAAAGACAAGGCGTATGCCGACAGGATATTCGATACTATTCCGTATTCTTTGCTCGGCTGACTTTGCCGAAAGTGAACGCGGCAAGCGCGTATAAAACGAATATACACCCGACGATTATATATAACAGAGGGTAAAACACGAATCTGCTTAAAATCAACAAGAGCAATCCGTAAAAAGCGAACCTTATCGCGACTTTCGGTTTCAGTGTCGCCCTGAAAATTTCCGACGGTTTTATCTTCGGTTTCCCGGGGATGAATCCGTAAGACAAAATAGGGTCGTCTTTACCGAAAACCGATATAAATTCGCCGAGCGGTATCAACCGGATTTTGCCGTCCGAACAGTCAGCAAGTTTTTTTGCCGAATCGTCGAACAACACTGCGAACACCGTGGCGGGTAGACCGCCGCAGACCGCTATTGCCGCCGCGACAGAGTCGTCGTCAAGAGGTTTAAGCCCGAAATCGCATACTGCGTTCGTGCCGTCCGCAAGCGGTTTCAGCCGTTTTGCGACGGTATCGTATTCCGACTTCGGCATAAACGCAAGAGAATATTTTACGAGTTCGGCAAAGTTTTTGTTTTCGGCAGTTACCGCTGCCGAGCGTCTTTTCTTTCCTGTCAGAATCGAAAACACCGACAGCGCAATGACGCTTGCCGCCGACGCTATGACCGCGGACGGAATTTTCGCGAGGTAATACGCCGTTACGGCGTAAACCGAAAGGTATGAAAATATGACGACGAATGCTCCGTCGGATATTACGGCGAATATGTTTTTCTTCATATTTCGTTTATCGACCGAAAATCGCATTTATAAACTTGAAAAATCGACGGAAATGTGCTAGGATTTATTTATGGACGATTTTCTGATTTTTTTCGGCGGAACGTTCGATCCGCCGCATATCGGACACCGCGAAATGCTTATAGCCGCGTCGAAGGCTTATCCCGGCGCGGAAATACTCGTTACGCCGACTTTTCTGCCGCCGCATAAACAGACGCTTTACGCTGCCGCCGCGGATGATCGATATAAAATGTGCGAACTCGCTTTCGGAGACGTTCCGGGCGTAAAGATCGATGATTACGAGATAAAAAAGGAAGGGAAGAGTTATTCGTATCTGACGATCGGATACCTGAAAGAAAAATACCCTCATAAAAAGATATTGTTTCTTATGGGTACGGATATGATGAAGTCTTTCGCAGAATGGAAAAATCCGAAAGAAATACTGCGACTTTCCGTGCCGTTGCTCGCATACCGCAAAGGCGACGGAGAAACCGCCGATTTTACCGTTGCCGATTTTGAACGCGCGTTCGGCATAAAGCCGCCCGTTCTGCCGTTCGGCGGGATGGAAGTTTCAAGTACCGAAATAAAAATAAGACTTATGTTGTCGCTTTCGGTAAACGGACTTATTCCGGATGCCGTGGCTGAATATATCGAGAAAAACGGCTTGTATAAAGCCGACGATAAATTCGCGTTTATACGCGATAATCTGAAAAAGGAACGGGTGGAGCATACGGCGGGCGTCGCGGAATACGCGCTCGGTCACGCCGGGTATTACGGACTTGATAAAAACAAGGTACTTACTGCCGCTCTGCTGCACGATTGCGCGAAGTATAAAAAGCCCGAAGATTATCCGGGGTTTGTTCTTCCGCAGGACGTTCCCGAACCGGTAATACACCAGTATCTCGGCGCGTATATAGCCGAAAACGTCCTCGGCGTAAAAGACGAAGACGTGCTTGACGCCATAAGGTATCATACCAGCGGCAAAGCGGAAATGAGCAATCTCGGCAAATTGATTTTTACGGCGGACATGCTCGAAAAAAACAGGCATTTCGACGGTGTGAACGATTTAAGGAAGATTGCCGACGACGATTTTGAAAGAGGTTTCGTCGCGGCGATAAAAAAATCTTACGAATTCGTCGTTCGATCGGGTAAACCCGTTTATTATAAAACCAAAGAGGCAATAGATTATATAGCCGTAACGGAGGATAAAATTATGGATTCTAAAACCAAAGCGGAACTTATTTGCAATACGCTCGTACAGAAAAAGGCGTTCGACGTTCTTAAAATCGACGTGCGCGGTAAAACCGTGCTTGCCGACTACTTTATCATCGCAAGCGGGAAATCCACTACGCAAGTCAGATCGCTGTCCGAATACGCGATGGAGGCTGTCGAAAAAGAGGGCGGCGAGGTTATACGCAAAGAAGGACTTGACGATTGCAGATGGGCTGTCGTCGACTTCGGCGACGTCATTCTGCATGTGTTCAACGACGAGACCAGACTGTTCTATCATCTCGAAAGACTGTGGGTCGACGGCGATAACGCAGAAAAAATCGAAGGCTGAAAAACGTCTTCGGTTAAAAATATAATAAAAGCGGAGGAACTGCATTGAAAAAAGATTTAGGCGCAAAGCCTTATGTCTTCCCGATGCCGGTGCTTATAATCGGCAGTTATTCGGAAGACGGAACCCCCGACGCGATGAATGCAGCGTGGGGTACGATATGCGATTTCGACGGTATCGCGCTTTATTTAAGCCCGAGCCATAAAACCGTAAAAAACATTAAAAAGCGCAAGGCGTTTACCGTTGCCGTTGCGGACGAAAAGCACGTCGCGCAGTGCGATTATATAGGCATCGTTTCGGCAAACGACGATAAAGACAAAATGAAAAAGAGCGGTTTCGTTCTGGGTAAAAGCAATCGCGTGGACGCGCCGGTAATCGAAGATCTGCCGCTTACGCTCGAATGCGAACTCGATTATATCGACGAAAAAGCCGAATGCGTCTACGGCAAAATCGTAAACGTTCTGGCTGACGAAAGTATTCTGACGGACGGTAAGGTCGACCCGACCAAACTTTGCCCCATATCTTACGACCCGGCAGGAAACGGATATTTCGCTATGGGTAAAAGGGCAGGTTCGGCGTTTCGCGACGGCTTGGCTCTGAAAAAATGAAATAAACTTAAAATATACGGCGAGCGGAAATTTCCGCTCGCCGTATCCGTTGAGATTTTTTATCGGATTTATTCTTTTTCTGCCTGTTCGTTGTCGTCTGTCTGACCGACCGTGCGTTTAGCCTTTATCGCAGCCTCGATTTTAGGCAGGGCGAAGATAAGGAATACGCCGATGATTATCATCACTATCGACCAGAACTGCGACGGAGAAAGCAGGTTGAAGAGTTTACCTCTGTCGTCGCCGCGCAGAAATTCTATTAGAAATCTGAAAATTCCGTATCCGATACAGTATATACCCATATTGAGATTGCCTTTAGTGTTGACCTTGAACGCAAGATAACATAATACCGCGAAGAAGATAAACAGAAAAATCGCCTCGTAAAGTTGGGTGGGGTAGACGGGGTTTTTAAGGTCGGGGAATTTCATTCCGAGCGGTCCGCTCGTCTCTTTGCCGTAACAACACCCCGCGAAGAAACAGCCTATACGCCCGAAACCGTGCGCTACCGTGATACAGCACGGCACGACCGGCATTATATCTATAAGCGAGCCTTTGTAATCTTTACGGATATTGTTTTTGGTGGAGAAATAGATGATGAGGAATACTCCGACGCCTCCGATAAGTCCGCCTATAAAGGTCATGCCGCCGAACTCGAAACCGTGCGACGGGTCTTCGATATAGTTGTATACCGACTGAAAGAGCGTTGCGGATAAAAATCCGAGCGCGATTGCTATAATTGCGACGTAAAAGACGAAATCGGCGATTTTTTCGTCGACGTTTTTCTTCTTGACATATACGGTCAGGGTTATGAAACAGCATAAAATGCCGATTGCAATCATTATGCCGTACAGAGTGACGTAACCTTTTCCGCCTATGGTTATAAGATAATCGGGATACATAAGGGATACTCCTTAATAGTGTTTATTCCGCTTTACCGTTTTGGGCTTTCAATTCGGCGAGAATATCGGTAAGCAGTTCTTCCTGCGTGGGGGGAGCGTTTTTAGCCTCTTCCGCTTTGCGTTCTTCTTCGGCTTTCTTGTCCGCTGCGAGTTTTTCCTGTTCGAGAACGCGGATTTCTTTGGTGGTTTTGCCTTCGCGGCGAAGTTTGCGTATTTCCTGTTTGGTGAATACGCCGTTGCCGTTTACCATTTCGTTGACGCCTTCGTTGAATTTATTGATGGCTTTAACTATGACGAAAAGTACGAACGCGATTATAAGGAAGTTGATGATTGCGTTTATAAACGCACCCCAGTCGATGTAAATCGAGTTGGTAAGGTCGATCGATGTAATGCCCGTGGCGGCGTCGGTGACTTCTACTTTTTTAAGGAAGGTGTAGATGCCCGAAAGCGACGGCTGACCGCATATCGCCGCGATTATCCAGTTGATGACGGGGCGAAGAATGTTGTTTGAAAGTGCGTTTACGATTGACGTGAATGCGCCGCCGATGATAACGCCGACGGCAAGGTCCATTACGTTGCCGCGGGTTATGAACTTTTTGAATTCCGCAAAGAATTTTTTCATAACGCAAACTCCTGTATATATAGATCTCGGGTATATTGTAACACTTTTTGAATTATTTTTCAATACAATTCGGGCGAAAAATTTCAAAAAAAAGAAAATTGAGATTATATAAGCGAAAAACGGTTGACAAACTCGCGTAAAAATAGTAAACTGACTTGGCAAGTTTAAGAAAAACATACGGAAGCGTATCGAAGCGGTCATAACGGGCACGATTGGAAATCGTGTAGTCTTAACGGGCTCAGGGGTTCGAATCCCCTCGCTTCCGCCAATCAAAACCTAGATCGAATACGAGAGTGTTCGGTTTAGGTTTTTCTTTTACAAAAAATCAGGTTTTATCTGTGTTTTCGGTTATCGGTGTGTCGTCGTTTCTGTCTTTTCGGGGTTCGTATGGCTAAAGTTCGTATCGCTTTATCCATGCCAGCCAAGAATAAAACGAACCTTGCCAAAACGCCGCCATTTTCGCGCTTTT
>USHO01000071.1 GCA_900554485.1 uncultured Eubacteriales bacterium | reverse complement strand
CCGTAAGCTTCGAGCGCCCAAACTTCCATCTCTCCGAAACGCTGACCGCCGAACTGGGCTTTACCGCCGAGGGGCTGCTGCGTTACCACCGAATAAGGTCCTACCGAACGCGCGTGAATCTTATCGTCTACGAGGTGGTGAAGTTTTATCATGTACATGTAACCCACGGTTACCCTGTGTTCAAAGGGTTCGCCGGTTCTGCCGTCGTAAAGCTGAATCTTGCCGTCGACTTCGCCGTAGGGGTTTACGAAGTGGTTTTCTTTGAGAAGTTCCCTTATGTCGGTCTCGCTCGCGCCGTCGAAAACGGGGGTCGCGATCTTCCAGCCGAGTTGTTTGCATACGAGCGAAAGGTGTACTTCGAGTACCTGACCGATGTTCATACGCGAGGGAACGCCGAGCGGGTTAAGGACTATCTGCAACGGAGTGCCGTCCGCAAGGAAAGGCATATCCGCCTCGGGAAGAATTCTCGAAACGACGCCCTTGTTGCCGTAACGTCCCGCCATCTTATCGCCGACGGAGATCTTTCTCTTCTGCGCGATATACACTCTTATAAGGGTGTTTACGCCGGGCGAAAGTTCGTCCTTGTTGGCTCTGGTGAATTTCTTTACGTCTACGACGATACCGCCTTCGCCGTGAGGAACGCGAAGAGAAGAATCCCTTACCTCTCTCGCCTTTTCGCCGAAGATCGCCCTTAAAAGTCTCTCTTCGGGGGTGAGTTCGGTTTCGCCCTTGGGCGTAACCTTACCTACGAGGATGTCTCCGCTGGTTACTTCCGCGCCTATTCTTACGATACCCTCTTCGTCGAGGTCTTTAAGCGCGTCGTCGCCGACGTTGGGAATATCTCTGGTGATCTCTTCTTCGCCGAGTCTCGTCTCGCGGCACTCGATTTCGTGTTCTTCTATATGGATAGAAGTGAAGAGGTCGTTCTGAACGAGTTTTTCGGAAAGCAATATAGCGTCTTCGTAGTTATAACCTTCCCACGTCATAAAGCCGATGAGAATGTTTCTGCCGAGCGCAAGTTCGCCGTCGCAGGTCGCGGGTCCGTCGGCGAGGATGTCGCCTTTTTTGACTCTGTCGCCCGTGTTGACGATCGGGTGCTGGTTAAGGCACGTTCCCTGATTGGAACGCGTGAATTTTTTAAGGGTGTAAACTCTGTCGCTGCCGCCCGTGGTGCCGTCGTCTTCGGTAACGATTATCTCGCTGCCCGAAACGTATTTGACAACGCCCGCCTCTTTGGCGATTACGAGTACGCCCGAATCGTAAGCGATTTTTGCCTCGATACCCGTACCTACGATAGGAGTTTCGGGTTTGAGAAGGGGAACCGCCTGACGTTGCATGTTGGAGCCCATCAACGCACGGTTCGTATCGCAGTTTTCAAGGAAAGGTATAAGCGCGGTAGCAACCGAAACGAGTTGCTTGGGCGAAACGTCGACGTAATCGATTTCTTCTTTAGGAAGTTCGGTTATCTCGTCCCTTCTTCTGCACGCGACACGGGCGTTTACGAATCTGCCCTCTTCGTCGAGCGGTTCGTTTGCCTGAGCGATGACGAAAGCGTCTTCCTCGTCGGCGGTAAGGTAATCGACTATATCGGTTACTTTGCCGGTAGCCTTGTCGACTCTTCTGTAAGCGGATTCGATGAAACCGTACTCGTTGACTTTCGCGTAAGCCGAAAGCGAAGTGATAAGACCGATGTTCTGACCTTCGGGGGTCTCTATCGGGCACATACGACCGTAATGGGTATAGTGAACGTCTCGGACTTCAAACGTCGCGCGTTCTCTGTTAAGACCGCCGGGACCGAGCGCGGAAAGTTTACGCTTATGCGTAAGTTCGGCTATCGGGTTCGTCTGATCCATGAACTGAGACAACTGCGAAGAACCAAAGAATTCCTTAATCGCGCTGGAAACGGGACGAACGTTGACGAGACCCGTCGGCGATACGTCTTTGGGATCCTGCGTCGACATTCTCTCCTTGATGACTCTTTCGAGTCTGGAGATACCTATTCTGAACTGATTCTGTAAAAGTTCGCCTACCGAACGAACCCTTCTGTTGCCGAGGTGGTCGATGTTGTCTACCGTGCCTATGCCGTAGTTGAGGTCGAGGTTGAGCGAGACGGTCGCGACGATGTCGTCGACCGTAATATGTTTATGATTGAGTTTGTCGAGAGCGAGTTTGACGTTCTTCTTCTGCTCCGCGGTAAGTTTTTCGGGAACGTCGCCGCCGAGTATATCGAACAGAGCCGAGCAGGAGTAAACGAACTTTCTGCGGAGTTCTCTTCTCTTTTCGGCATTCTTCTTCTCTTCGGGTTTGAGTTCCGCACCGTCGGGCGCGACGACTTCCTGCATATAGAATATGTCGTTTATGTCGTCGACGTGGTTGTCGGCGACGGTTTCGACGTCGCTCGACTTAACCTCTTCGGCAAGAGCCTTCTCGAACCTGAAGTTGGGGTAATGAATATTCTCGGTAAGCCCGAACAGATGATTGTCGAGACCCGTAACCGCCCTGAATTCGACGACGTTGTTCGCGATTATCTTGTGCGGACCTTCGCTCGTCGCAACGAGTATTTCGTTTATACCGCTGTTCTGAATAAGTTTCGCGGTTTCGGCGGAGATGACTTCGCCCTTTTTCGCAAGAAGTTCGCCGTCTTCGTTTACGATGTCTTCGTAAGCCGTGCAACCAACCGCCCTTACGCCCATGTTGAGGCGTTTGTTGAATTTATATCTGCCGACTTTCGCGCAGTCATAATGGCGGGGATCGTAGAAGAGATTTTTAAGCTGAAGTCTGACCGCCTCTTCGGTGGGAACTTCGCCGGGACGGATACGTCTGTACAATTCGTACAAGCCGCCCTCTTCGGTATGGTCGGCATCCTTTGCCATCGTCGCTTTAAGCATGGCGTCGTCGCCGAACACCGCGGTAATCTGTTCGTCGGTACCGAAACCGAGCGCGCGGAGAAGGAGCGACGCGGTAAGTTTACGCGTTCTGTCTACTTTTACCCAAAGCACGTTGTCGGCGTCCTGCTCGAATTCGAGCCACGCGCCTCTGTTGGGGATAACCGTCGTCTGATAGAGTTTTTTACCCGATTTGGAATACTCGAAACCGTTGTAAACGCCCGGGGAACGCACGAGTTGCGAAACTATAACGCGTTCCGCGCCGTTGATGATAAACGAGCCGTTGTCCGTCATCTTCGGCAGTTCGCCCATGAAGACGTCCTGATCGATGATTTCGCCCGTAACCTTATTGACAAGCCTTACTTTTACCTTTAACTGAACGGCATAAGTCGCGTCGCGGTCGCGGCACTCTTTTTCGTCGTATTTGGGTTTGTCCGAAAGAGAGTGATCGAGGAAATAGAGTTCAAAACGATCCGAATAATCCGTTATGGGCGAATAATCTTCGAAAACCTCGCTGATACCCTCTTCGATGAAACTCCTGTAAGAATCACGCTGAATCTCGATAAGATAGGGCATCGGCTGCACTTCTTCGATTTTCGCAAACGTTCTTCTCTCGACGTTGCCGAACTTCCTGATAGGTAAATTGCGCGTCATTAAAATCTCTCCTTTGATTTTTATTGCAAATTATCTTGATTTAATTTCCGTTTAGGTGTATAATCTGTCCGTAAAGAAACGCTTAAACGGCGAAAAAATCGTGCGGCTTCCGACGCGAAAATGACTAAAAAAAGTCAAAAATGCGTAAAAAGACGCTATTATAGATTTTATAGCATTATAGGATTATAGGATAAAATCCACAATCTGTCAAGCGTTTTTTGTAACTTTTGCAAAAATGTATTAAAAAATAAGGCTTTTTTATGAGAATAGACAAATTTCTTAAGGTTTCGAGGTTGTTAAAACGCCGCACCGTCGCCAACGAGGCGGTCAAAGGCGGAAGGGTTTCGGTGAACGGCAGAGAAGTAAAACCGTCTTATCAGCTTAAAATCGGCGACGTGGCGGAAATCCGTTTCGGCGACGAGACCGTAAAATTCAGGGTTCTTTCGCTAAACCCCGTCGTCAGAAAAGACGACGCGTCCGCCCTGTACGAGATAATATCATGATTTCGGCGATTCTGGTATGCGCGGGCAAAGGCGAACGCGCGAACTTCGGTTTCAACAAACTGCTTAAAGAAATCGACGGCGTACCTGTCTTCGGAAAGACGCTATACGCGTTTTCTTCACGCGAAGACGTCGACGAGATAATCGTCGTATGCTCCGCCGCCGACGAAGACGCGTTTTCGGCAATAGCGAAAAAACTCGGCGCGAAAGTCGTTTTCGTGCGCGGCGGCGCGGACAGGTCTTCTTCCGTCCTCGCCGGAGTAAAAGCGGCGAAAGGCGACATAACGATTATCCACGACGGCGCGAGACCTTTCGTCACGCAGAAAGTCATTTCGGACTGTCTGTCGTCCGCCGTCCGATACGGTTCGGGCGTGGCGTGTGTCACCCCTACCGACACGATCGCGCAAACAGCTTTCGACGGCGACGACGAATATATAATTTCCGCCTCGCGCGCGAACGTATATAACGTACAGACCCCGCAGGCGTTCGACAGAGCGTCTCTGCTGAAAGCGTTCGCCCTTAAAAAAGAAGACGAAACGTTTACCGACGAATCGGGACTTTACGCGAAATATATCGGTCGATGCAAAGTTTCGGCGGGCGACAAAAACAACAGAAAACTCACCCTGTCCGAAGACTTCGCGCCGCATGGCAATTTACGCGCCGGCGTAGGATTCGATCTGCACAGGCTGGTCGAAGGCAGAAAACTCATACTTGGCGGCATAGAAATACCCAACCCGAAAGGGTTGCTGGGTCACAGCGACGCCGACGTTCTTCTGCATGCCGTATCGGACGCGCTCTTGTCTTCGGCGTCGAAAGGCGACATCGGCAAACTGTTCCCCGACACCGACCCGAAATACGAGGGCATATCGAGCGTCACGCTGTTTAACGAAGTAAAGACGATACTCGAAGAAAGCGGATATAAAATCGTAAACGTAAGCGCGGTGATAATGGCGCAAAAGCCGAAACTTTCGCCGTATACCGCGGCTATAACGAAAAACCTCGCCGCCCTGTGCGGCATAGACGAAAGTCGCGTCGGCATAACCTGTACCACGCTGGAGGGGCTCGGGATAGTCGGAAGAGAAGAAGGCATAGCGGTAAACGCGTACTGCCTGACGGAGAAATCATGACGAAAAACAAAACGACAAGCAGATACGTCTGTTCGGAATGCGGAACGGTAACGCCAGGCTGGCTGGGCAGATGTCCGTCCTGCGGAACGTTCGGCTCGATAACCGAAGAACTGATAGAAACGGCGGCGGACAAGCCGCAGAAATCAACGGCGAGAAATTACGAACGCCCCGTGAAACTCGGCGACGTGGCAATCGAAAAGACGGTAAGAATAAAATCGGGCGTAGACGAACTCGACACCGTACTCGGCGGAGGCATCGTTCCGTCTTCGCTGGTACTTCTCGGCGGAGACCCGGGCATAGGCAAGTCGACGCTTATGACGCAGGTCGCGTGTACCCTTTCCAAAAAATATAAAGTACTGTACGCCTCGGCGGAAGAGAGCCGCGCACAGGTAAGGATGCGTTGCGAAAGGCTTAAAGGCGATTTTTCGGAACTGATGGTCATAAACGAGACGTCGCTTGACAATATATTGGACTGCGCCGACGGTTACGACTTTCTGATAGTCGACTCCATACAGGCTGTTTACCTGGAAGAGATGAATTCGTCCGCAGGCAGCGTCGGGCAGATAAAGGAATGCGCGTCGCGCCTTATGCGGTTCGCCAAATCGGGCAAAACCACCGTATTCGTCGTCGGACACGTCACGAAAGACGGCGCGATAGCGGGTCCGAAAGTCCTCGAACACATCATGGATACGGTGCTATACTTCGAGGGGCAGCCGCAGGACAACTACAAACTTCTGCGTGCGGTCAAAAACCGTTTCGGCTCGGCGCAGGAAGTCGGCGTGTTCGAGATGCGCGACGACGGAATACGCGGCGTAAAAGATTACGACGGAATTTTCGTGTCGGACGAGC
>USHO01000070.1 GCA_900554485.1 uncultured Eubacteriales bacterium | reverse complement strand
GCGGGATAGGCATAAGCGGCGGAACGGCGGCGGAAGATACGGCGTACGCCGAGACTGCCGTAAAGATTTTCAACGAAATAATCGGAAGATATTAAAACGAACAAAGCGGCGGATGCGATTTTCGCATCCGCCGCTTTTATGTTTGAGTGAAATAACGTGTCCGCTGTCCGCTTTACCGTTGTTCGTCGGCGGCGGAAGAATTTCCCTGTCGTTTTGCGGTTTTTATCCAACTTATATATCCGTATACGTCGTTTACGAGGAACACGCAGAAACATACGATTACCGCTATCTGCGACGGATCTTTCGCGCACGCGAACGACCATAATATTATAAGCACTATATCGTTGCTTGCCGTGCCCAACGCTTTCAATATAAAATAGAAAGCAAACGTTACGGCGGCGGTTAAGGCAAACGCGAAAATCAATTCTTTCAGACTTGTCCTCGTGTTTATTCTGGGCTGGCATAATATCCGAAAATACGGAATTTGTCAAACGAATTGCGGTAAAATTACCGTCTGACGAATTCAAAGAATAAATCGGG
The DNA here is from genome assembly GCA_900554485.1 of uncultured Eubacteriales bacterium. Taxonomy (GTDB): domain Bacteria; phylum Bacillota; class Clostridia; order Christensenellales; family Borkfalkiaceae; genus UBA10281. The sequence continues at coordinate 5,624 of USHO01000070.1, read as the reverse complement.
GTGATAATTAAGTACGAGTTCGTTCGGGAATTCCGCCGCCGACAATACTTTATATATGTCCTCGAAATCGGCTATTCTGTCCTTGCCGTGGCTGTCGCTGCCGAGAGTTATATAAACTCCTTTTTTCTTGCAGAGACACAACATCTCGACAAGTCCTTCGGGGTTGCGCTTTCTGTATCCGTCGGAGGCAATGCCCGCCGCGTTGACTTCGAGCGCGACGCCGTAATTTTTGGCGGCGTCCGTAAGCGTGTGGAAGTTTACCGCGAAAGTCGGAGCGTCCGGGTGACCGATGATGTCCGTCGCCCCGCATTTCATCGCGTTTACGAGGGCGGACGTGTTTACTTCTTCGCTCTGCGGACGGAAACATTCCTTGTGCAGCGATGCGATGCGGTACGTCAGATGACGGCAATCTTCTTTGGTAAGGTCAACTTCGCCGCCGGCATTCATAACGTTCAGTTCGACCCCGTAAAGCATATTGACGCCGAACAATTTTTTATCCGCATACAGGCACGACGTGAAATAACTTCTGCCGCACGACCCCGGCATCGCGGGTCCGTGCTCGGTTATTCCGAGGTATAAAAGTCCGCGTTTCGCCGCCTCTCTCGCCATGTCCGTAACGGTGTCCGTCGTATGGTGTCCGCTCGATATCGAGTGGGTATGTAAGTCCATTACGCTCTTCATGCTTTAAGTTTACCACGTTTCGCGATAAAAAACAACAAAAATAACAGGTTTTTTGAAAATTCACCCCGAAAACAACATAAAACAACATATTCTTTTGAAAAATTTTAAGTTTTTTGTTGTTTTGTGTTGACATTGCGTTAAAAGTATTGTATAATGAAACCATGGAATACGACGAGAAGGTTTTTTCATCCAAAGAAAAACTGCGCATTGTTCAGGAACTCGTTCCGGGCAAACAGATAACGCTGGCGCACGTCATAGCGAACCCCGACCCGATTATGTATCGCAAACTCGGTCTTAACCCCGCGGTTGACTATTCTAAAAACGCGATAGGCATCGTCTGTATGACGCCTGCCGAAAGCGCGATAGTCACGGCGGATATAGCGATCAAGGCGAGCGGCGTCGAAATAGGTTTCGTCGACAGGTTCAGCGGTACGCTTATTCTGCTCGGCACGGTATCCGAAGTTTCGACCTCGATCGAGGCGGTTCTGGAATATGCGAAGAACGTTCTGAAATTCACGACCTGTAACCTTACCAAGACGTAATGAAAAAAAAGATTATGTTCATGGGCAGGAGTGGCGCCGGTAAAACCACGCTGACGCAAGCCCTTTACGGCGAGGATATAGAATATCACAAAACGCAGTACGTCAATTACAGCGAGTATATAATCGACCCCCCCGGGGAATATATAGAGGACAAGCAGTTCGGTTTCGCGCTCGCGCTCTATTCCTACGAGGTCGACGTCATAGGTTTCATACTTGCGGCGAACGAACCGTTTTCGCTCTATTCGCCCGCGTCTACGGCAACCGCGACCAGAGAGGTCATAGGGATAGTGACGCAGATAAATTCGCCGAACGCCGACAGAAATTTAGCGAAAGAATGGCTTGAAATAGCGGGTTGCGAAAAAGTATTTTTCGTCGATTCGGTAACGCGCGAGGGCTTGGACGAACTTATAAATTACCTCGGTTGGGACGAACCCGACGGGGATAAAAAATAAAATCTAAAAAATATAATCGAAAGATTATCAAGGAGATAAATATGGTAAACGAATTCGAGATCAAAAAACAGATTTGCGACATCGGCAAGAGGATCTACGGTCAGGGCATGGTAGCCGCTAACGACGGTAACATTTCCGTAAAACTTAACGACCACGAATTTCTCTGCACTCCTACGGGCGTATCCAAGGGTTTCATGACCCCCGAATACATCTGTAAAGTAGACGAGAACGGCAAGGTCATTCAGGCCAACCCCGGTTTCAAACCCTCGTCCGAAATCAAGATGCATATGAGAGTTTATAAGGAAAGACCCGACGTAAAATCGGTAGTTCACGCTCACCCCATTTACGCCACGTCGTTCGCTATCGCGGGCATTCCTCTGACTCAGCCCATAATGCCCGAGGCGGTTATCGCGCTCGGCTGCGTACCCATCGCCGAATACGGCACTCCGTCGACCGATGAAATTCCCGACGCCGTTGAAAAATACCTTCAGTATTTCGACGCCGTACTTCTCGCGAACCATGGCGCGCTGACGTATTCCGATTCTCTTCTCAACGCTTACCACAAGATGGAATCCGTTGAATTCTATGCGAAACTTCTCTTCAACTCCCGTCTTCTCGGCGGTCCGAAGGAACTTTCCAAAGAACAGGTCGCGAGACTTTACGAAATCCGCCGTCAGTTCGGTCTGAAGGGTAAACACCCCGCGAATATTTGCCTTAACAACAAGAAGGGCGAATTCAGCTGCCACAACTGCGAATCCTGCTCCTGCGGAACGGGCGAAACCGCTGCAGACAATAAAGCGGAAGCGGATCTCGTTGCCGAAATAACCAAAAAAGTTTTGGCTCAACTCGGTAAATAATTTAATTTACGGGGAGTAATCATGAAGATTAACGAAAACGACGTATCGGCTATCGTAAAGCAGGTCGTCGCAAAACTCAATCTGACGGAACCCAAGAGCGAGAACGGCTTGTTCGAGGATATGAACGAGGCTATCGCGGCGGCTAAGGCTGCGCAGCAGATAGTCAAGAAAATGCCGCTCGACGCACGCGAAAAAGTAATCGCGAATATCCGCAAAAAGACGATCGAAAACGCCGAAATCCTCGCGCGTATGGGCGTCGAAGAGACGGGTATGGGTAACGTCGGACATAAGATACTCAAACACAAACTCACTGCGGAGATGACCCCCGGAACCGAAGATATCACCACCACGGCGTGGTCGGGCGACAAAGGGCTTACCCTTATCGAAATGGGTCCGTTCGGAGTTATCGGCGCGATAACGCCATGTACCAACCCCAGCGAAACGATTATCTGCAATACGATAGGGATGTTCGCGGCGGGCAACACCGTAGTGTTCAACCCCCACCCGGCGGCGATAAAGACTTCCAACTACGCGGTCGATATGATCAACAAGGCGTGCGTGGAGGCGGGCGGCCCCGCAAACATCTGCTGTTCGCTCTATCACCCCACTCTGGAATCGAGCAACGTAATGATGCATCACAAGGATATAGCCCTTCTCGTAGCGACGGGCGGTCCGGGCGTCGTAACGGCGGTTCTCTCGTCGGGTAAACGCGGAATAGGCGCGGGCGCGGGCAATCCCCCGGCTCTCGTAGACGAAACCGCGGATATAAGAAAGGCGGCGGAAGACATCGTCAACGGTTGTACGTTCGATAACAACCTTCCGTGCATAGCCGAAAAAGAGATAGTCGCGGTCGACGACATATGCGACGACCTTATGAGATATATGGTCGAAGAGCAAGGGTGCTATCTGGCATCGAAAGAAGTGCAGGATAAACTCGTCGCCACCGTACTTACACCCAAGGGGCTTAACAGAAAGTGCGTCGGCAGGAGCGCGAAAGCCCTGCTTGCCATGGTAGGCGTAGACGTTCCCGATTCCATAAGGTGCATAACCTTCGAGGGCGAAAAGGAACACCCGCTTATAGCGACCGAACTCATGATGCCGATACTCGGCGTCGTAAGGGCGAAGGATTTCGACGACGCGGTCGAAAAAGCGGTATGGCTCGAACACGGCAACAGACACAGTGCGCACATTCATTCCAAAAACGTAGACCATATCACGGCTTACGCTAAGGCGATCGACACTGCCATTCTCGTAAAGAACGGTCCGTCGTATGCCGCGCTCGGTTTCGGCGGCGAAGGTTATTGTACTTTCACTATAGCGAGCCGTACCGGCGAAGGTCTGACGGCGGCGCACACTTTCACCAAGTCGCGCAGGTGCGTAATGGTCGAAAGCCTCTGCATCCGCTGATTTTGCGGACAGAGCAAACTTCTTAAACAGGAGATTTATAAATGGATACCAACAACATCGAAGAAATCGTAAGAAAAATTCTCAACGACATGGGCGGTAAATCTTCGGTTTCCGCTCCCAAGGCGCAGGCGGCTATTCCCGAAAAGGCGAGAGTCGCGATGCTCGTGGAGAAAGAGAGATTCGAACTTCAGGAATATAAAATACCCGAAATCGGCGACGACGACATTCTCGTTAAAGTCGAAGGTTGCGGTGTCTGCGGTACGGATGCTCACGAATTCAAGAAAGACCCGTTCGGACTTATCCCCGTCGTACTCGGTCACGAGGGCACGGGCGAAATCGTCAAGATGGGCAAGAACGTCAGAAAGGACAGCGCGGGCAAAGATCTTAAACTGGGCGACAAAGTCGTAACCTGTATGATCTTCTCCGACGACCCCGAAATCACGATGTACGACCTCAATAAGCAGAACGTAGGCAAAGCCGACGTTTACGGACTTATCAAACCTATCGGCGACGATTATTTCACCGGTTGGTTTGCCGACTATATCGTAATCAAGGGCGGTTCGACGGTCTTCAACGTAAGCGACCTCGACCTCGACTCCAGAGTCCTGATCGAACCGTGCGCCGTTCTCGTACACGCCGTAGAAAGGGCGAAGACGACCGGCATACTTCGTTTCAACTCGAGAGTAGTCGTTCAGGGTTGCGGACCGATAGGTCTTATATGTATAGCCGTTCTTCGTACCATGGGTATAGAGAACATCGTCGCTGTCGACGGAAACGAAAACAGACTTGCGTTCGCCAAGCGTATGGGCGCGGATAAATCCGTAGACTTCAGAAACTATAAGGGCGCAGAGGCTCTCGGCGAGGCGGTCAAAGATACGTTCGGCGGACACTATGCCGATTTCGCTTTCCAGTGCACGGGTAATCCTGTGGCGCACGCCAACATCTATAAGATGATCAGAAAAGGCGGCGGACTTTGCGAACTCGGGTTCTTCATCAACGGCGGCGACGCCACGATCAACCCGCACTTCGACCTCTGCTCGAAGGAAATCACTCTCGTAGGCAGCTGGGTTTACACCCTCAGAGATTACGCAACCACGTTCGACTTCCTGAAGAGAGCGCAGGCGATAGGTCTTCCTATGAAAGAACTTATCACTCATCGTTTCCCGCTGGAAGAAATCAACGAGGCTTTGAAGACCAACCTTTCCATGCAGGGTCTTAAGATAGCGGTAATCAATAAGTAATTGGAGCGTTGAATTATGGCAAACGCTGTAGGCATACTCGAAGTATTCGGCTTGACGACGGCTTTCGTCGCGGCGGACGCGGCTTGCAAGGCTGCGGACGTAACGCTTGAAAACTTCGACAAAAACAAACCGGCAAACGCAGACAAACTCCCCGTGCCGTTGCTCGTGACGATAAAAATACGCGGCGACGTTTCGGCGGTGGAGGCGGGGCTTAAAGCGGCAAGAGAAGTCGCGGAAAGTCTTACGGGCGTAGTTGCCGAACATATTATAGCGAATCCCGCCGAGGACACCGAGAAGATGCTCAGACTCAGCGGTATGGACAAAAGATAAAAAATAAATTCAAAAATAAATCGGAGGATTTTTATTATGGCACTCGAAGCATTAGGTATGGTAGAAACCAGAGGTCTTACGGCGGCAATCGAGGCTGCGGATTCTATGGTCAAA
>USHO01000069.1 GCA_900554485.1 uncultured Eubacteriales bacterium | reverse complement strand
CTTATTTTCGCATTCTTTCTGTATCTTTTGCCGCGGGATGAATTTCGATACCCGTGAAAAATTTTGTAGTCTGGCTTATCATCCTCGCCAGCAGTTTGAGGTGTATTTTATAAAAGAAATGCGCGACCCTGTGTCGCGAAAGGGCGTGAACGCCCGAATACGTCAGCCAGATCTCGAATTTCGACCTTGCCGCGGGGTCGCTCTGTTTTGCGAAATTTATATCTTCTCTTAACCTTTTGAAAAACATTTTGTCAGCCTGCCGATTAAAAAAACGCCTTTCCCGTACGGTAACCGTATGAGAAAAGGCGTCGTAACGCTGTTCCACTTTTCTTTCGGGTCGTCAGACCCCTCTTCAAGCCTTTTACGCCGGCGCAGCGTGAGCGATTAACTCCTCTTACTTCCGACGCGGAAACTTATCCCCGCGCGAAGAGCGGAAGGCACTTTCGCGGAATCCGACTTAAGGCTTGCACCGACCGCCTTTTCTCTCGACGTCTTTTCCCGTTACTCTTTTCCGCCGTAGATTTATTATTACGGTATGCATTTTAGCATATAAAACGTGAATTTGCAACCGTTTTCGGCTAACCGATTAAAAATAATTGCTTTTGGCAAAATTATGGTGTATAATTTCAGCGATATATCCGTTAAAGCGGTTGAAGGAGACAATTATGCTCGATATAAAACTTATAACCGAAAATCCCGAACTCGTCAAGGCGAGACTTGCGAAAAAGGGTTGCGTGGCAGATTTTACCGAAGTTCTTAAACTCGACGCCGAAAGAAAGGCACTGATGGCGAAAACAGAGGCGTTGAAAGCCGAAAGAAACAAGGTTTCGGCAGAAATACCCAAACTCAAAAAAGAGGGTAAACCCGTAGAAGAAATTTTCGCCCGTATGCGTAAAATCGGCGAAGAAATCGCCGAAGGCGACGCGAGAATCGACGAATGTCAGAAAAAAGTCACCGACTATGTGGCGTCTTTGCCAAATATGCCCGACGACGACCTTCTTCCCGGCGAAAAAGAAAACAACAAGGTAATAAAGGTTTTCGGCGAAAAGCCCGAATTCGCGTTCAAGGCGAAAAATCACGTCGACCTCTGCACGTCTCTCGGCATAATCGATTACGAAAGAGGCGTAAAACTTTCGGGTAACGGATACTGGCTCTATCGCGGCGACGGCGCAAGGCTCGAATGGGCGTTGCTCAACTACTTCGTGGCGACGCACCTCAAAGACGGCTACGAGATGATTTTACCTCCGCACATGCTCGGTTACAACTGCGGTTACGGCGCGGGTCAGTTCCCCAAATTCGCCGACGAAGTTTACTGGGTTGACAGCGAAGACGGCGATAAAAAACGTGCGAAATTCATGTTGCCCACGGCTGAAACCGCGCTCGTCAACATGTATGCCGGCGAGATTATCGACGAAGATAAACTTCCGATGAAATATTTCGCGTATACCCCTTGTTACAGAAAAGAGGCGGGTACTTACAGAGCCGAAGAACGCGGCATGATCAGAGGGCATCAGTTCAACAAGGTGGAAATGGTGCAGTACGCTCATCCCGATAAGTCCAAAGAGGCGTTTGAAGAACTCGTCGGCAAAGCGTGCGCGCTTATGGAAGGGCTCGGTCTTCATTTCAGACTTTCCAAACTGGCGGCTGGCGACTGCTCGGCGTCGATGGCGAGAACGTACGATATAGAAGTATGGATTCCGTCTATGGGTATCTATAAAGAAGTTTCGTCGGTTTCCAACGCCAACGACTATCAGGCGAGAAGAAACAATACCCGCTTTAAGGACAGCGCGACGGGCAAGACCAGATTCGTCCACACGCTCAACGGATCGGGTCTGGCGACTTCGAGGGTTTTCCCCGCGATTATCGAACAATACCAGAACGAAGACGGATCGATAACCATACCCGAGGTTTTAAGGCCGTTTATGGGCGGACAGGAAAAGATAGAAAAGGGCAAACTTTAATCGGGACGGAACGCCCCGCGGGATAACGCGGGGCGTTATGAAAATATGAAAGATTTCGTGTACGAATACGGGCGCGATATACTTACGTCCGACAAATTTTTGAGAGAAACGGCTTTTCGCCATCACGGCGCGAAGTCGTGTTTTTGTCATTCGGTGAGCGTTGCTTACGAAAGCGTGAAAATGGCGGCGCGATATAAAAACGTAGATTACCGCTCGCTGGTGCGGGGCGCGCTTTTACACGATTACTATCTTTACGACTGGCACAAAAAGGATGCAAGTCATCGTCTGCACGGGTTTTATCATGCGAAAAAGGCTATGGACAACGCCGAAACGGATTTCGGACTGAACGACGTCGAAAGGGATATAATTTTCAAACATATGTTTCCGCTTAACCTGCGATTTCCGCGCTATAAGGAAACTTTTATCGTGAGTATGGCAGATAAAAAATGTTCCGTCGGAGATTTGACGGGGCGCGGGGCGTGCCGTAACACTCTTGTAAACGGCAAGTCGCTCGGGTCGGGAATTACCGATATTGTCTTCGACCTCGACGGAACGCTTGTCGATACGAGCGACGCGATCATAAAGACTTGGAGACAGACGCTTGCCGATTACGGTTACGACTTTTCGTACGAATACCTTTCGGGTATAGTCAACGGAATTTCCATAGGGCGGTCGTTGTCGATACTCGGCGTCGAAGACGACGGCAGGTTCGCCGACAGGTGGCTTGAAAACCACGGCAGATTTATCGGCAAAGTCGGATATTTCAAAGACGCGCTTAAAGCGCTTGCGTATCTGAGAAAGAAAGGGCTGAGGCTCGGAATCGTGACGTCGAGACCGCGGACGGAATACGAAAGGTATCTGGCTGGGCTGCACGTCGAAAAATACGTCGACGTAATCGTGCTTGCGGACGAAACCGAAAAGCATAAGCCCGCCCCCGAACCGTTGCTTAAATATGCCGAACTCGCGGGCGCAAAAATCGAAAGGTGTATGTACGTCGGCGATATGTCTACCGACGTCGCCTGCGCGAATGCCGCGGGCGCGCGGTCGTGTTTTATCCGTCGCGGAAAAGTCAGGCCGTTGCCCGAGGCGGATTACAACGTGAGAAAACTTACCGAAATCAAAAATCTGATAAAATAAACCCCTGTTTGCGGGCATTTGCCCGCAAACAGGGGTTTTGAAATCGTCTTGTCAGAATAACTGTTTAAGCCTTTCCTTTTTGGAGAGTTCGGATAACTTGGTTCCGTCCGCGGTTACGCTGGAATTCAGATCGTAAGTCGATTTTATCGACTGCTTTTTCATTGTGTAAACTATGTCGTAATGTTTGACGCCCGCGCTGAATACGGCAAGCAGCCCCTCGTAAGAATCGGCGATCGTGGTATAAAGAGTCTTCGGCTTATCCGATTTGGGGTCTTTTACCGCGAAGTCGAGGTTGCCGGTGGTGTTCTTCGGCGGTTCCTTATCCGCGAGGGATTGCAGCATTTTAAGGTTGTCTTCCTTTTTGCCGACCGGGTCTACGGTGAGCGTCAGGCGAACCTGATAAATTTCGTTGATTTTGACCGGCGTGCCGTTTATGACTATCTCGCGCGGTTTTACTTCGACGAGAGGTTCGTTTTTGACCGGGTATTGCTTGAACGCGCTCGGTATCATGCTTACGGCGAAGATAAGACAGACGAGCGTGAGCGCGCCGGATATAAACGCCATCGTGCCGCCGCCGTTTTTGCCGCCGAGAATTATGGACAGACCCATTCCGCCCATAAGCACGATCAGCAATACCGACAGCATTACTGTTTTGTTTCTTTCTTTACGATTGAATTTTACGTCGGGATAAAAAGCCGTGGTCGTCTTTTTGACTTCTTCGGTTTTTACTTCCTCTTGTTTTACTTCTTTTTCTTTTTTCATTTTTACCGCCTTCCGGTATGCGGTCGCGAGACCGTATATTGCGACGATTATACTATATTTCGCCGTCTTTGTCAATATAACTCCGCGATAAAATCTTAAAATGTTGTTTTAAGTTGGTTTTTGTTGTTTTTATAACGTTTGAGAGTTGTCTTTTTGTATTTTTCGCGAAAAAACAACAAAAAACAATATAAAACTATTGACAATCCCACGACTTTGATATATAATAAAGTCATAAAAGGGGTTTTTATGCCCCGGGACGATAAAACGGAGGTAATTATGCCGCAATATTATACGGGCAAAATAGCCAAATCCGACAGAATAGATTTTTTGAAAGACACGCTTTACGCTAAAATGCCTGAGATAGAATCCGACAGGGCGGTGCTTATCACCGAGTCGTATAAGGCGACCGAAGGCGAGCCGATAATCATCCGCAGGGCAAAGGCGTTTAAGCACATACTCGAAAACATCCCGATAACGATACGCGACCGCGAACTTATCGTCGGTTCGGCGACGATTCATCCGCGTTCGTGTCAGGTTTTCCCCGAATATTCTTTCGAGTGGCTCGAAAAGGAATTCGATACCGTCGCCACGCGCACAGCAGATCCGTTTTACATAGCCGACGAGACGAAGAAAACTCTTCACGAGGTCTATAAATACTGGAAAGGCAAGACGACCAGCGAACTCGCGACGTCGTATATGTCCGCCGAAACGCTTACGGCGATGGCGCATAACATGTTCACGCCGGGCAACTATTTCTATAACGGAATAGGACACGTTACCGTCGATTACGGCAAGATACTCGCGGGCGGGTTTTCCGCTCTTATCAACGAAGTAAAAGAAGAACTCGCCGTGACTAAAGTCGGCGACGCCGACTATTGCAGAAAGCACGCGTTTTTAGAGGCTCTCGTAATGTCTTACGAGGCGGCTGTAAATTACGCCAAAAGATATTCGCGTCTGGCGAAAGAGCTCGCCGATAAAGAGGCGAACCCGATCCGTCGCGAAGAACTTCTTCTCATCTCGAAAAACTGCGACCGCGTACCCGAATACGGCGCGACAAACTTCTACGAGGCGTGCCAGAGTTTCTGGTTTATACAGATGCTTTTGCAGGTGGAATCGAGCGGACACTCGATTTCCCCGGGAAGATTCGACCAGTATATGTATCCGTATTACTTAAAATCGCGCGAGGGCGGCATGACCCGCGAATTCGCGCAGGAACTTATGGACTGCATATGGGTCAAACTCAACGATCTCAACAAATGCCGCGATAAAGATTCGTCCGAGGGTTTTGCGGGATATTCGCTCTTCCAGAACCTTATAGCGGGCGGGCAGAACGCCGACGGCGAAGACGTCACGAACGACCTGTCGTTTATGTCGATCACCGCGACCGAACATGTATTTTTGCCTCAGCCGTCGTTTTCCGTAAGGGTGTGGAACGGGTCTCCTCACGAATTTCTGATCCGCGCCGCCGAACTTACGCGTACCGGCATAGGATTCCCCGCGTATTATAACGACGAAGTTATTATCCCCGCGCTTATGGCGAGGGGGCTCAGCATCGAAGATGCCAGAGAATACAACATAATCGGTTGCGTCGAACCGCAGAAAGCGGGCAAGACCGACGGCTGGCACGACGCCGCATTCTACAATATGGTTCGTCCTTTGGAAATGGTATTTTCAAACGGTTACGAAAACGGCGAAAAAGTCGGTTTGCAGACCGGCGACGTCACCGGGATGAAGACTTTCGACGAATTTTTTGCCGCGTACAAGGCTCAGTCGGATTATTTCGTGTCGCTTTTGGTGAACGCCGACAACGCGATAGACGTCGCGCATGCCGAAAGATGTCCGTTGCCGTTCCTTTCCGGTATGATAGAAAATTGCATTAAACGCGGTAAAAGCGTGCAGGAAGGCGGGGCTGTTTATAACTTTACGGGTCCGCAGGGTTTCGGCATAGCGAATATGACCGACGCGATGTGGGCGGTTAAAAAACTTGTATTCGACAGCGGCAGATATACGCTTGCCGAATTCAAAGACGCGCTCGAACATAACTACGGAAAAGATATGGACGATCACGCCGCCGAAAAACTGACTGTCGAAGTTTGCAAAGAACTTGCATCCGCAGGCAAGACGCTCGGCGAAGACGACGTAAAAGCCGTCTATAATGCGATTAAAACCAATAACTGTTCCGAAGAGGATAAAATAAGATACGATAAACTTTTAAGCGATATTCAGGATTTGCCCAAGTACGGCAACGACGACGCCGAGGTTGACGCGTTCGCCCGCGAGGTCGCTTACGTTTATACAAAAGAGATCGAAAAATACCGCAACCCGAGGGGCGGCAGATTCCAGGCGGGGTTATATCCCGTTTCGGCAAACGTACCCTTAGGCGCGCAGACGGGCGCGAC
>USHO01000068.1 GCA_900554485.1 uncultured Eubacteriales bacterium | reverse complement strand
AGGGCAAGAAGTATGCCGCCGAGTACATCCGTAAACCAGTGCGCGCATGATAAGAGTCTGCCGACGGCGGCGACGACGCAAAGCGCGCCCGAAACGCTTGCGAGCGAGATTTTGAGCGCGCGATTTTTTATCCTGAGAAGAATTTCGACGATCGCCGTTCCGAAAACGGCGACGGATAACATCGTGTGCGAAGACGGAAACGACGCCTCGGGCGAAGAACTGCCGTCAAGCAGTACGGGGCGGTAGTTGACTATCGCTTTTTCAAATACGACGTACGCTATCGCAAGCACGATATAGCACGCGCCGAGAAAATATATGTCTCTGTCCACCGATTTAAGATTTTTGCGTTTTATCGCGAGGTATATTCCGAACCCGACGAAGAACGCGGCGACGGCGATCGCAACGTAACCGAGGTACTTTGTAAGGTCATACCAGAATTCGTCGAGTTTTCCGCCGAGACCGTCGAATACCGCTTTGTTAAGAGTAAACAAGCCGATTTTTTCGCCGAGCCATATCCCGACGTCGGCTGTTTTAAGTATTACGATAAGCGCGGCGAAAGCCGCAAGGCATATCGCGGATAATATCGCGTAAATTCCGTTTTTTTTCATAAAAATCCTCGTCATGCGGCAAACATATGCCGTTTCGGTTTTCTAAATAATAGCATTTTATGCATAAAAAAGCAAGCGTAAACAAATAATTGCCGCAAATGCAAAAAAAATTCGGAAAATTTGAAAAAAGCATTGTAAAAAGCGGAAAAATGTGTTACAATACGATTGTATGATAACGGCGACGGCAAAGTCGCCTCAATACGGAGGAATTTTATGAATAAAAGCGAATTTATCAGAGCGTATGCCGATAACCTCGGCGTAACCATTAAAGACGCGGAAAAGAATTTCAACGCGTTTCTGGACACTTTGACCGAAAACCTAAAAAAAGGCGAATACGTTCACATTTCGGGTTTTGCGACTTTTTCCGTCAAAGAGAAAAACGCCCGCGACGGCGTCAATCCGCTTACCGGCGAAAAAGTTGTTATCGAGGCTTGCAACGCGCCCGTAATCAAATTCAGCAAGACCTACAAAGAACTTTTCAATAAGTAATAAAGATCGACGGAGGGGGCGGCGGGATTATTATCTCCGCCGCTTTTTTACTATCCGCGGGTCAAAAGCGTTTATCGTATGAATATCGTATATTTAAGGTATGCAACCGTCATCGCGAAGGCGGGATCTTTAAGCAAGGCGGCGGAAGAACTTTTCGTCGCTCAGCCGAATTTGTCGAGGGCTATCAAGGAGCTCGAAAAAGAACTCGACATAACGATTTTCGAGCGCACGTCAAAGGGTATCGTTCTCACACCCGACGGCGAGCGGCTGATAGAAAACGGCAAAAAGATTCTGCGCCAGATCGACGAACTCGAAAAAGAATTTACAGACCACCTCTACGAAAAGACGAGGTTCGCGCTTTCCGCGCCGCGGGCGAGTTACATCTCACGCGCGTTCGCGGCTTTTTCGCGTTCTCTGTCGGATATAGACAGAGCGGAGGCTTATTATAAAGAGACCAACGCAAGGCATACCATAAGCGACGTTTACGAACGCGGTTACAACTTAGGGATAGTCCGTTATCCGTCGCAGTACGACAGACAATTCAAAGAATCTTTCGTGCAGAAAGGACTTGCTTGCGAACTTATCGCCGAATTCGAGCATATCCTCATCACGAGACGCGGCAACACGCTGTCGACTCTGAAAGAGGTTACGGCGGAAGACCTTACGGGTTATACCGAAGTCGCGTATGCCGATCCGTTTGCTCCGTCGGTTTCCGAAGAGGAGCTCAAAAGGGAAGAACTCTCGGTCGAATCCGAGCGTCGTATTTTCGTGTACGGCAGGGCGGAAAGGTTTGAAATTCTCGCCGCCAACGACAAGACGTATATGCTTGTCGCTCCGCTGCCGCAGGATATTCTCGATTCTTACGGATTGGTCGCGCTACCGTGTAAAGGCGGAACGAAGAAATACCGCGACGTTCTTATTTACGATAAAACCAGAAAACTTACGAAAGTCGACAAGGCTTTCATGACCGCGCTTTGCGATTCCAAACGCGAGTGTTTTAAGTGATTTCAAGATATGGAACTAGACAGAATAATCGCCGTGAGGACGGGTAAAACCGTTTATCGCGACGGAGAAAATTGTATAAAAGTATTTGAAAACGGATACCCCAAAGACGACGTTTTAAGCGAGGCGTTGAACCACGCGCGCGTCGAAACCACGGGTCTTAACGTACCGGCGGTGAAAGCGGTTACGCAGATAGACGGCAAATGGGCGATTGTCACCGAATATATCCACGGCAAGACGCTCGACTGCCTGATGAGCGAAAATCACGACAGACGCCACGAATATCTCGGGAAATTCGTCGACCTGCAACTCGAGGCGTTTTCAAAGACGTGTCCTCTTCTGGTGTCTCTTACCGAGAAAATGCGCGACCGCATAGCGAAGGCAAATCTCGGCGACGACGTAAAGACCGAACTTCTGAAACGGCTGGAAGAACTGCCGAGACACCATAAACTCTGCCACGGCGATTTCAATCCGACGAATATCATAGTGTCGGACGACGGAAAACCGTACATACTCGACTGGTCGCACGCGACGATAGGCAACGCGTCTGCGGACGTCGCGCGGACTTATCTTCTGTTCTGGCTGAACGGCGATATTTCGGGGGCGGAAGAATATATGGATTTGTTCTGCGAAAAGAGCGGAACGAGCAGGGATTACGCCGAAAAATGGCTACCGATAGTCGCGGCGGCTCAGTCGGTGAAAGGTAACGTAAAAACGCGCGAATTTTTACTGTCGTATGTGAACGGCGTATTCGCGTAAGATATAAGGGTCAGGGGAAATATGATAATAGTCAAAGTGTGCGTCGGAAGTTCGTGCTACCTTAAAGGTGCGCCCGAAATCGTCGCGCTTATGGAAAAGAAGACAGAGGAATATGCCTTGCAGGACGAAATTACGTTGATCGGCAGTTTCTGCGCGGGCAAGTGTAACCGCGTCGGCGTGACGATTACCGTCGGCGACGAAGTGTATTCCGCAATAACTCCGTCGAATTTCGAGGAATTTTTCAACGATAAGGTTTTGCCGGCGGTAAACGCGGCTAAGGGAGATGTCGTATGAGCAGCAATTTTCTCACGCTTAAAAAGTCAAATTGCAAAAACTGTTATAAGTGTATAAGACACTGCCCCGTAAAGTCCATAAGATTTTCGGCGAATCAGGCGCATATCATCGGCAACGAGTGCATATTGTGCGGGCAGTGTTTCGTCGTCTGTCCGCAAAACGCAAAGGAGATCGCAAGCGAACTCGAAAAAGTAAAAGTGCTTATACAGTCGGGCGATCCCGTGTTCGTCAGTCTTGCTCCGTCGTTCATCGCGAATTATGACGGTATAGGCATAAACGGAATGCGTTCCGCGCTTAAAAAACTCGGGTTTGCCGACGCCGAAGAAACGGCGATAGGCGCGACGATCGTCAAGACGGAGTACGAAAGGATGCTTGCCGCCGAAACCCGCGACGTCGTTATATCGTCGTGCTGTCATTCCGTCAATCTGCTCGTGCAGAAATATTTCCCGGACGAGATAAAAAATCTTGCGGACGTGTTGTCGCCGATGCAGGCGCACGCGAAGGACATAAAACGCCGTCACCCGAACGCAAAAGTCGTGTTCGTCGGTCCGTGCGTCGCGAAAAAAGACGAGGCGGAATATTATAACGGCATAGTCGACGCCGTGCTTACGTTTGAAGAGGTTACCGAGTGGCTCAAAGCCGAAAAAATCGAACTCGTCGCCGATATGGACGATTACGAAAAGAGCCGCGCGAGGTTCTTCCCGACGACGGGCGGAATACTCAAAACCATGGCTCGGCAGGCGGATTATACCTATCTTGCGATAGACGGCGTCGAAAACTGCATAGCCGCGCTGAAAGACATCGAAAGCGGAAAGATACATAAGTGTTTTATAGAGATGTCGGCTTGCGTCGGCAGTTGCGTCGGCGGTCCCGTCATGGAAAAATATCGCCGTTCGCCCGTAAAGGATTACGCCGCGGTGGCTCGTTATGCGGGCAAAAAAGACTTCGACGTAGAAATGCCCGACGACGAGTCTGTTAAAAAAGAATTTACCGCGATAGAACTTCGCAACGGCGCGCCGAGCGAAGAGGAAATTACCGCGATACTGAAAAAAATGGGCAAGACCCGCCCCGAAGACGAACTTAACTGCGGGTCGTGCGGGTACAATACATGCCGCGAAAAAGCCGCGGCGATTTATCACGGCAAAGCCGAAATATCGATGTGCCTGCCTTACCTTAAAGACAAAGCCGAAAGTTTTTCGGATTGTATAGTAAACAATACTCCCAACGGACTGATAGTAGTCAACGACAACCTCGAAGTTCAGCAGATAAATCCGACCGCAAGAAAGATTATGAACGTGCGTTCGTCGTCGGACGTCCTCGGCGAGACGATAGACAGAATTCTCGACCCCGCGCCGTTCAGAAGGGTGCTTAACAGCAAACGCAGCCTGAGAAACGAACGCGCATACCTTGCCGATTATAAAAAATACGTCGAGGAGACGATCGTTTACGATACGACGTACAATATGCTAGTCTGTATCATGAGAGATATAACGGACGAAGAGGCGGAAAGAGAAAAGAAAGAGAGTATATCCCGTCAGACGGTCGAGGTTGCGGACAAAGTCGTCGACAAACAGATGCGTATCGTTCAGGAGATTGCGTCTCTGCTCGGCGAAACGGCGGCGGAAACCAAAATCGCGCTTACAAAATTAAAGGAGTCCATTTCCGATGAATGACCTTTTCGTAGACGTCGGATATAAAAGCATAAACCATTACGGCGAACAACTCTGCGGGGATCACGTCGACGTGGTCGAGTCTTCCGAAAATTCGCAGGTAATCGTTCTTGCCGACGGACTCGGCAGCGGTGTCAAGGCGAGTATACTTTCGACGCTGACGTCGAAGATAATTTCAACCATGATGGCCGAGGGACTTTCGCTCGAAGACTGCGTCGAAACGATTGCGGCGACGTTGCCGATATGTTCGGTAAGGGGCGTGGCGTATTCGACTTTTACGATAGTACACGTCGTAGAGAACAAAACCGCGGAAATCATAGAATTCGATAATCCGCAGGTCATAGCATTAAGAGACGGCGCGAATTATCTGTATAAGCGAACCGAATTGAACATCGGCGGAAAGAAAGTCTATAAGTCGGTTATCGAACTTAAAGACGGCGACGTGTTCATCGTTATGAGCGACGGTTGTCCGCATGCGGGGCTCGGCATCAAGTATAATTTCGGGTGGCGGCGCGAAGACATAATAACGTTTATGTTGCCGTATGTTTATTGCGGTTATACCGCGAAAACCCTTTCGACGATACTTGTGGACGAGTGTAACCGTCTGTACGGCGATAAACCGGGCGACGACACCACTGCGTGCGTGCTGAAAGTCAGAAAACGCGAACCTGTCAATATTCTGTTCGGTCCGCCTTCAAATCCCGACGACGTAAACAGAATGATGTCGCTGTTCTTTTCAAAAGAGGGCAAGCACATCGTCTGCGGCGGCACGACTTCAACGCTTGCGGCGAAATATCTGGACAAGCCGCTTATAACCAGCCTTAAATTCGAGCGCGGCGACGTTCCGCCGATAGCCGAAATCGAGGGCGTCGACCTTGTAACCGAGGGCGTCATAACCGTAAATAAGGTCGTCGAATACGCGAAAGACGCGTTAAAGGACAACGAGCAGTATGAAAAATGGAGTTTCGGCAAGGACGGCGCGTCGCTTATATGCAGATTGCTCTTTGAAGAGGCTACCGACATTAACTTTTTTGTCGGCAGGGCGGTCAACCCCGCGCACCAGAACCCCGATCTGCCGATAAACTTCAACATAAAAATGAATCTTGTCGAAGAACTGTCGAAAAGTCTTCGTCAGATGGGCAAGAAAGTAAAAGTAAGTTATTTTTAACGGCACCCCTCGCTATTCGGCGAGGGGTTTTGCTAAATAAATTTTCGTAAAACGTTCGGTCGGATATTGACTTTTTGAAAAACCGATGTATAATACCCCCGCGCCTTGAAAAATCACGGAGCGGAGGTGAAAGAATGAAAGGAAGATTTTACTTTGTAAAACGCAGGAAAGCGCTTGCCGCGCGCTTTTCGCGCGAGATTCCCGATTTCCTTTTCTGACGCGCCGAAAGGCGGTGAAACATGGATATCGACGTAATACTCGGTATGGTCTGCGGATACGGCGCCGAACA
>USHO01000067.1 GCA_900554485.1 uncultured Eubacteriales bacterium | reverse complement strand
GCGACGATTTCGACGATACATGGTTTGCCGCAGCGATTGCAAGCAGAGACGCGCTCGACGCGGAATACGCCAACGTGTATGCGAGTATGATGACGTTCGACGCCGAAATATACTTTTCCGAAAAGTACGGCGAGAAATATACTCTTGAAAACGTGTACGGTGACGTCGATGCGGATTGGCGGCTTATGGTCGAAAATGCGGTCTCCGAGATGAGGATGCGCGGTAAAACGGCGGATACGCGGCAGAGAGCCGTCGAGGCGATGAATGACGCAAAAAGAGAGTTCGGCGACCTTTTCGCATCGCTGAAAACGGTAATAGCGAGGGCGGACGAGGCTGCGCAACTCTTCGACGAAACGGAAGAGCCTCCGGTCGGACAGACGAAACTCGACAGGCTTAAAACCGAACTCGATTCGATACGCGCGTCGATAGAAACGTATAATGCGTTGCCGACTTTGACCTTGCCGATAGTAAGTTACGATAAAAACACTCACACTAACGTAACGACCGAACTCGAAATCGACCTTAAAAAAGGGTGGTTTCCGTACGGCGGGAATTCGGGGGCGACGGCGGACGAAAGATGCGTCGGGTCGCTGATAAGAATTTATAAATCGATAACCCGCGAGGGTATAAAAGAAGTTTATCTGTCTAAGACGGGGCTTTACGGACAGAGCGGCGAAAACGTCGTTTCAAAAAATAAAGAACTTGCTTACTCGCTTATACAGAGCATAACCGAAAACGCGGTGCTCGGCGAACCGTATACATATGACGGTAAAACCGTCGAAGACGGCGCGGATATAATAGACGCGTTCGCGGATTCTTATTCGGTCGCAGGGTCGTTGAGATACGGCGGCGAGAGTTCTGCGGCGGCTGACGAAAAGTATTTCGTCTCGTCGGTATCGTCCAAAAAAGAGGGCAGGCAGAAATACGTCGTAACGATAACGTACTACGTCAAAGACGGCGACGAATTCGTAGAGGCTCCGCAATTCGACGCGGATGCGTTCATACGCGTCAGAGAGGGCGCGACGCCTTCGGTAGAGCGTAACACTCTTAAAGCACTGAAAAACCCCGATAAATATTGCGGCGACAACGTGTCCGACGACGACAGGAACTCGCTTAAAGGCAAGGGGCTCTGGAAATACATAACTCTTACCGTATACGAACCCGACGTCAACGGGGCGGAAGTAGTTAAAACGGATTTGAAAACTGTGGATGGAACGACGAGTTATTATCTCGTGTCTATCGTATTCGACGACGACGGCATAACCGACAAACAAGCCGAAGACTTTACCGTGATACGATACGAACACACGACAATAACCGACGTAATGTCAAATATTGAACGGGAAGGCAAAACTATGAAATTTAAGGTGAACGACGTTAGTAACTTACTCGTCTGGGAATGGTTGACGGGAGACGCAAAATGGGATTGGGCGATCTGGGCGGCGATCGGCGTACTCGGTCTGCTTGTACTTTGCCTCGTTATACTCATCATCGTAAAAAGCGTCAGACACAAGAAGTACAGAATCGTATTCAACGCCCGCGGCGGTAAATACAACACCGTTGTAAAGGTGAAAAGCGACGTTAAGTCGAAGACGAGCCAACCGTTTAATTACCCGAAAGACCCCGTACGCAAAGGCTATGTGTTCATGGGGTGGTTTGCGGATAAAAAATACAAGACACGTTTTGCGGCGACTACGGTCGATAAACATAACGTAAACGTTTACGCAAAGTGGATGAAACTCTCCGAATACGAAAAACTCGGCGAACAGTATTCCAAGGCGAAAGCGGTCATAGATCCGGCGGTCGCGTCGGCGGACGCGCAGTACTTCTCCTCCTTGCAGAAAGATCCGCAGATTGAGAAGATCGAGGCAGAAAAACTGTCGTACATGGCTAAGAAAGCCGAGGAAGACAGAAAGACCGAAGAAGTAAAACTTCAGTCCATAAAAGAAATCGAGGCGTCCAAGAACAACGAAGAGGCAAGACTCAAAGCCGAAAAAGAGGCAGACGAGGCGAGGAGCGCGCTCGACTCCGCGCTTAAAGAACGCGACGAGATAATAGCCAAGGCAAGAGCCGAAGAGCGTAGCAAGTGCTACGGCGAAGTCGCCGATTCGCTTAAATCGGACAACGCAAGCCTTGCTTACGTTCTCGCAAACGGAGGAACGGCAATCGCCGCTCAGCCCGTAGTCGCGAAACCCGTAAATTACGAAGAAGAACTTCGTAAGGCAAGGGAAGAGGCAAAAGCCGAAGCGAAGAAAGAATTTGAAGAAGAAATGAGACGCAAAGCCGAAGAAGAGGCAAGAATAAACGCCATCGTCGAGGCTCGCGTCAAGGAAATAGTCGGCAGAACCAACAACGCTACCGAAATCGCCAACGCAGGCGCGCAGACTCCGACGGCGGATCCGGCAATACTCGAAAGACTCGCCGCCGCCGAAGAGAAACTCGCCAGATACGAAGAGGAACTCGCAAAGAGAGAGACTGCCGCAGTCGACGAACCTACGGAAGAACCTGCCGCAGAACCCGTTCCGGAGGTCGTACCGTTAATCGCCCCCGTGGCGGAGGGGAAAACCGAGGAACAGCCGGCCGAAGAAGTTAAAGAAGAACCCGTCGTCAACGAGACGACCGCAAAACTTTACGACAGACTGAAAGCCGAAGTCGCCTCTTATGTCAGGTGCGACGATCTGACTTTCGGAACGACCAAGATCGTAAACGTTCTTAAAATAACAGAGACGGACGGCAAAGTCGAACTCGAACTCAACGTTCCGTTTGAAGACCTCGAAGAAAAAGGGTACGACATACTCAGGGGCAAGAACCTGCCGTCGCTGTTTGAACTCGAAACTGAAAACGATCTCGACGAAGGACTCGAACTCATCGAAGAGGCGATGAGCGCGAACGGTATGATGAAATCCGTTCCGCAGGTAATTTACGCATCTACCCCCGAAGAGAGAACGCAGGGCTACGAATTCGTAATAAAATACGATAAAGTGGCAAATAATACCGACGAATATTACGCATTGCTCCGCGCATACGCAGGTTCGTTCGCCGACGTCGAAGGTTATGATGGCGAAGACAAGCCGCTTGTCAAGATGTTCAAGGACGGCAAAAACGTTCTCGTATATCTCAATATCGAACTCACGGGGCTTAAAAAAGCCGAGCCGTTTATGGAGGCGCAGGGTTATACTTCGCTTGTCGTCGTATCCACGCTTTCCGACTGCAAGCGCGCGATGGGCTATATCGAAGCAGAGATGAGAGAAAACGGACTTATACGTTATCCCGCAATGACGGGTTTCGTTGAGGGCGGCGACGACGACGGTTTCGCTTACGTTCTCAAAGCGTAACGTCAGGTAAAACGTAAAAACGCAGAAAAGACGTGAAAATCGTCTTTTCTGCATTATTCTTAATCGGCACGAAGTGCAAAGAGGTAAATTTTTATTATGAGTGAAAAGGTAATTTTAACCGAAGAAGGCAAACTGCAACTCGAAAAGAGACTCGAAGAACTTAAATTCGTAAAGCGTCCCGAAATAACCGAGCGTATAAAAATCGCTAGAGATTTCGGAGACTTGTCCGAAAACGCCGAATACGACGCAGCCAAAAACGAGCAGGCGAGAATAGAAGGCGAAATAGTCGAGATCGAGGCTAAACTCAAAGTCGCCGAAATCATAAAGGCGGGTAAAAAAGACGTCGTTTCCGTCGGAATGAAGGTAACCGTATTCGATGAAGACGGCGACCCGCAGGAAGTCGAATACGAACTCGTCGGCACGACCGAGGCGGATATTTACAAGAATAAAATATCCAACGAATCGCCGCTCGGACAAGCCCTTATCGGCGGTAAAGTCGGCGACACCGTTATGGTAAAAGCCCCCGCTTGCACCTATCCGATTAAAATTCTCGCTATAAAGAGAGCGTAATTCGTTTTCGGCGAAAAAGAGGGTGCGACCCCCTTTTTCGCATTTCAGGTAAAACTTAATGGACGTAAAAATAACCAAAAAAAGATTTTTCAATCTCATCGCGTACGACTGGATTAAAATAGTCGCGTTTTCGGTTGCGGTTATACTTTTGTGGACGCTGTTGTTTACGACGTGCGCCACACGCGCCACCGACGGACAGCAATTTCATTTTGCGGTGTACGGCGACGTTTACTCCGTGGGCGAAAAAGATTACGAAATGCTGCGAGACATGAAAGACGACGGCGATTTGTCTTACGACGTACTTTCTTATTCCGTCGGCAGCATAACCAAAGCGGGCAACTACAGCGCGCAATATATGTTAAGTCTCAGAAATTCCACTTACGAGGCGGACGTTCTTCTGCTTTACGCGGGGAAAACAAATAAGGTCATCGGCGAAGAGACCGAAGATGCCGACGGCGCCGGAACAGACGAGACAACCGAAGAAGAGAAGTCTTCCGATATTGAAAGTATTCTTTCGGGTAACGGAACGATTCAGACCGTAGAGGATCTGCTTGACGGCGCGCGGAACTATCTGATGAAATTCGGGGCGAATTTCGATTCCGCCGAACCGACGGTCGACGACGATCTGATAGAAAAGTATTTCCGTACGACGCGTATCAAAGAGGCTCGTAACTATAAAAAGACGTATAAAACCGAAAGCGTCATTGCCGACGGCGTCAAAAACGAACAGGCGAGAATACGCAAACTTTTAGATGCGTATCTGCATCTGAGCGAAGTCATAAACGCCGTGAAAGGCGGTGAAAACGACTTTCTGCGCTATTATATGAAACCCGTTTACGAAAGGGGCGAAGTGGTACGCAAGGATAAAAAGGCGTACGGTATCGATCTTACCGCCCTGAATAAATTCGTCACCGAAGACGACAAGGCGAACGGCAAACAGATGGTTTCGGATCGCTGGTATTACGTCGACGAAGACGAAAACGGCAAGCAGATAACCTCTACCGAAGGCATTACGCTCTGCGTTTCGGATTATACGTCCGTGCAGAGAGAGCTGCAGTACGAGGCGGTTACTTTTCTGGACTACATCGTAAGGAATTTCAGTAATTATTGATGCCGAGGTCGGCAATGAAGAATAAAAAAGGATATTTCGTAACTCTCGAAGGCGGCGAGGGGTCGGGCAAATCGACACAACTGAAACTGCTCGAAGATTACCTGGATAAAGGCGGTTACGACGTTATATATACCCGAGAACCCGGCGGAACGCCTATTTCGGAAGAAATACGCAAGATTCTGTTGGGCGGCAAAAACGTAGAGATGAGCGATGAAACCGAGGCTCTTTTGTTCGCTGCGGCAAGGGCTCAGCATATCAAAGAAAAAATTCTGCCCGCAATCGCCGAGGGTAAAACCGTGGTGTGCGACAGATATGTGCACTCATCGCTTGTATATCAGGGCTATGCCCGCGGTCTGGGTGAATTCGTCGAGAAAGTCAATTCGTACGCGCTCGAAAACTGTATGCCCGACGTAACGATTTTCCTCGATATTACGCCCGAAAGGGCTTTCGCGAGAAAGGGCGGTGCGGATGCGGACGACAGGCTCGAACAGAGCGGAATAGACTTTCACAGGCGGGTTTACGACGGCTACGTCCGTATGGCGGAGAAATTCCCGGATCATTTCGTCAGGGTAAACGCCGACAGAGGAATAGACGAGGTGTTCGCCGAAATCCTCGATACGTTGAGGCAAAAAGGCGTTATCAGGTAAAGTATGTACGAGACGCTCGTTAAAGACACAAACGCATATAAAATAATCTCGGGCGAGAAAAAGCGCGGGGCGTTGTCGCACGCGTATCTGGTCGTCTGCGCGGATAAATACGCGCTGAAACCCTATCTTACCGAACTCGCAAAAGTCATTGAGTATCAGGGAGACGACGGCGACGGGCGAATATCCCGACTTATAGATAAAAACGCATATGCCGATTGTACTTTTTACCCGCTTTCGGGTGAAAAAGTTCTTACGGCGGACGTAGACGACCTCGTATCGAAAACGTATATAAAGCCGCTCGAAAACAAGACCAGATTATTCGTCGTTTGCGGGGCGGAAAACATGACGCCCGCCGCGCAGAACAAATTATTGAAGACTCTGGAAGAACCGCCCGCCGGCGTATGTATTTTAATCGGGGCGATCAATGCGAGCGGACTTTTGTCCACGGTATTGTCGAGGGTTAAAAAAATCGACATACCGCCGCTTTCGTCCGCTGCCATAAAGAAAGTCTTGTCGGATAGGTGCCCGGACGCGGCAAGGCTGGATAATGCGATAAAGGTCGCCGACGGCAGCGCGGGCGCGGCTTTGTACGCGTACGAAAACGGAGAGGCGGACAAACTGT
>USHO01000066.1 GCA_900554485.1 uncultured Eubacteriales bacterium | reverse complement strand
TGCCGAAGGCACGACGCTCGACGCGCGCAAGTTCTGGCGGTCGCTTACGATGAACGAAATGCTCGATTGTATAGCGGCAATATCCGATTCTTTGCCCGATTGATAAAAACGCTTGACAAAATAAAAATAAGTATATATAATAGTTCTACCGTAAATGTCGGGCGTTAAATCTGCAAGTCCGATAACGGTAATACCTTGATTACGGCAAATCCGTAATCCGAATAAGTCCGGGAGGTAAAGATAATGAACAAGTACGAAATGATCTACATTTTGGACGCTGCTTTGAGCGACGAAGAGAAAGAGGCTTTAATCGCCAAATTCGAGGGCGTCGTAACTAAAAACGGCGGCGTAGTCGACAAGACCGATAAGTGGGGAGTTAAGAAACTCGCTTATCCTATCGATTACAAAACTGAAGGTTATTACGTTTATATGGCGTTTTCGGGCGACAGCAATCTTGTACAGGAAGTCAAGAGAGTCGTCGGCATAACCGAACACGTTTTAAGACGTCTTATAACCAGAATCTGATCGGGAGACTATACGCATGAATAAAGTCTATTTAATAGGGAATTTAACCAGAGACCCCGAGATGTCCGAAACTCCGAGCGGAGTGCCTTTTTGCAGATTAGGGCTTGCGGTCAACAGACCGTACACGGGCAGCGACGGTGAAAGGGCGACGGATTTCTTCAATATAACGGTTTGGCGTACGCACGCCGAAAACTGCGGCAGATACCTTAAAAAAGGCAGCAAAGTCGCGGTCGTCGGAAGTTTGCAGAACCGTTCTTACGAAGATAAAGACGGTAACAAGAGAACCGTCACCGATATAGTCGCCTCCGAGGTGGAATTTCTTTCCGTCAGAAACCAGAACGACGCTCCGTCGGACGATATGCCGAGAACCGCGTCGCGCGCCGTCGAAAGACCTACTCTTCAACAGGTCGACGATGACGATTTACCGTTTTAATTTAGTATAAAGGAGTAGAAAAATGGAAGAAAAGACTGTTGCGCCCGTAGCGGAAAACCCCGTTTCGCCTGCTGCCGCGCCCAGAAAGCCGATGAGAAAAGCGGCAAGAAGAAAAGTTTGCGCTTTCTGCGTCGATAAAAGCGACGCTATAGATTATAAAGACGTCAATAAACTTAAGAAGTTCGTCACCGAAAAGGGTAAAATTCTGCCCCGTCGTATGACCGGCGTCTGCGCTAAGCATCAGAGAATGTTGTCTTCCGCGATAAAGAGAGCGAGAATCGCCGCTTTATTGCCGTTCAAAGGCGAATAAGAAACCGAATAAACAAAACTGCGCCGCCGCGGAATTTCCGCGGCGGCTTTTTGTCGTGTTTTTCGGACATAATGCGGCTGCGGAAATCCCGCAAATAAAAAATGTTTGCAAAGTTATTAAAAATGCTTGACAAATTATTTAATAAAGCGTACAATTTAGTCGGAAAACCAAAGAGGCGATAAAATGCATAAATCGATATACAGCGTACTTCTGAGCGACGGATTGGTCGCAAGGCTCGACGATATAGCATATAAGAAAGGCGTAAGCCGTTCGGCTATGCTGGACAGAGTTCTTGCGGAATATCTCGCCGAAGAGACCGTCGAAATGAAGATGAACAACGTATTTGAAAGCGTCGAAAGAATGATCGACGGATATGCGGGGCTCAGATTCAACAATCAGGCGTCGGATTATATGGCGTCGGTGCAGAGCGCGCTGGCGTACAGATATAACCCTACGGTGAAATATTCGATAGAACTTTTTCCCGCGGGCGATCTGGGGCAACTCAAAATTTCGCTCCGTACGAAAAGCGAGGTTTTGCTGGGTATAATGGAACGGTTTTATTCGTTTTTCATCTCGCTCGAAAAGAAATATATCGGAGAGCGCGCGTACGCGTATGACGGCAATCGGTTCGTCAGGGCTTTCGTAAGACCCGACGGATTGTCCGCTCAGAAAGCGGGGGAGTCGATAGCGGAATACGTCGCCGATTTCGATAAATATCTGCGTATTTATTTTTCGTCGCTCGATAACGAGCGCGCCGCATGCAAGGCGGTGGAAAAAGAATACGCCGGAAATATAGTTAAAAAGGAAGTGATATTATGAACACGCAGAATATGACTGCCAAAAGCGTCGAGGCGGTAAATGCGGCGCAGAGGATTGCAAGAGAGAACGGTAACAGAGAGATAGACCAACAGCACCTTCTGCTTGCTCTTGTCGAACAGGACGGCGGGCTTATACCGCAACTTCTTGCGAAAACGGGCGTTGATAAATCGGCTATCGACCGCATAGCGGAAGAGGCGGTAAGTCGTATCGTCAAAGTTTCCAACGGCAACGGCGAGTATATAACCGCCGCGCTTAACGATGCTTTCGACGTCGCCGAAAGGCAAGCCAAGGAGATGAAAGACGAATTCGTCTCTGTCGAGCACTTGTTCTACGGGCTTATAGAAAAACCGAACGCCGAAGTCAAAAAGATATTCGATGCGTTCGGCATAGATAAAAATTCGTATATGAAAGCCCTTATGGAGGTTCGCGGTAACGTCCGCGTTACGAGCGAGAATCCCGAGGATACTTACGACGTTCTGAATAAATACGGCTCCGACCTCGTGGAGAGGGCGAGAACGGGCAAACTCGACCCCGTTATCGGCAGGGACGAAGAAATAAGAAACGTAATACGAATCCTTTCCAGAAAGACAAAAAACAACCCCGTGCTTATCGGTGAGGCGGGCGTAGGTAAAACCGCCATTGCCGAGGGGCTCGCCATAAGAATAATGAAAGGCGACGTACCCGAGAATCTGAAAGACAGGAAATTGTTTTCGCTGGATATGGGCGCACTCGTCGCGGGCGCGAAATACCGCGGCGAATTCGAGGAGAGGTTGAAAGCCGTACTTTCCGAAGTCAGGAAAAGCGAAGGTAAAATCATACTTTTCATCGATGAATTGCATACGATAGTCGGCGCGGGTAAAACCGACGGCGCGATGGATGCGGGCAACCTCTTAAAGCCTATGCTTGCGAGGGGCGAACTTCACTGCATCGGCGCGACTACGCTCGACGAATATCGTAAGTACATCGAAAAAGACCCCGCGCTTGAAAGAAGGTTTCAGCCCGTTACCGTAAACGAACCGACCGTCGAGGATACCATTACCATTTTAAGAGGTCTTAAAGAGCGTTACGAAGTATTCCACGGCGTGAAGATTCAGGACGGCGCGCTGATTGCCGCCGCGACGCTTTCCGACAGGTATATAACGGACAGGTTTCTGCCCGATAAGGCGATAGACCTTGTCGACGAGGCTTGCGCGAACATAAAGACCGAAATGAATTCCATGCCGTCGGAAATGGAAGACGTAAAGCGTAAGATAATGACGCTCGAAATCGAGGAAACTTCGCTTAAAAAAGAGACCGATAAACTCTCCGTCGCAAGGCTCGAGACCCTGCGTAAAGAGATAGCCGACCTCAAAGAAAAATACGCGGCTATGAACGCCAAATTGCAGACCGAAAAAGACGCGATAAACAAAGTTCAGAAACTGCGTGAAGAAATCGAGTCCGTCAGCCGCGAGGCAGAGGCGGCGGAACGCGAATACGACCTCGATAAAGCCGCGAAACTTCGTTACGGCAGGCTGCCCGAACTCAAAAAACAACTTGCCGACAGCGAGGCTAAAGCCGCGTCGGACGAAAACACCGATCTGCTCCACGACAAAGTGACCGAAGAGGATATCGCGAAAATCGTCTGCCGCTGGACGGGTATACCCGTATCGAAACTGATGGAAGGCGAAAGAGAAAAACTTTTGTCTCTGGAAGATATTCTGCATAAACGCGTCATCGGGCAGGACGAGGCGGTACGCAAAGTCGCAGAGGCTATTCTCAGGGCGAGGGCGGGTATTGCCGACCCGAGCAGACCTCTCGGCTCGTTCCTGTTCCTCGGACCTACCGGCGTCGGTAAAACCGAACTCGCAAAGACGCTTGCCAAGACGCTTTTCGACGACGAGAAAAACCTTATAAGGCTCGATATGAGCGAGTATATGGAAAAATTCTCGGTCTCCCGTCTTATCGGCGCTCCCCCGGGATACGTCGGATTCGAGGATGGCGGTCAACTTACCGAGGCGGTAAGAAGAAAACCGTATTCGGTAGTGTTGTTCGATGAAATCGAAAAGGCGCATCCGGACGTCTTCAACGTACTTTTGCAGGTGCTTGACGACGGCAGGATAACCGATTCGCAGGGGCGTACGGTTGACTTCAAAAATACCGTCATCATCCTTACGTCGAACCTCGGTTCTTCGGCGATACTCGAGGGCATAGACGAAAACGGCGAAATCAAAGACTCCGCGAAAGAGGAAGTAATGCGGTTGCTGAAGTCGAGTTTCAGACCCGAATTTCTTAACCGTCTCGATGAAATCGTATTCTATAAACCCTTGCAGAAGACCGAAATCGGCAAGATCGTCGACCTTATGCTCGAAAGTCTTAAAAAGAGGCTCGAAGAACAGCAGATCGGTCTCGACGTCACTTCTGCGGCTAAGGATTATATAATAGATAACGGTTACGACCCCGTATACGGCGCGAGACCGTTGAAGAGGTTTATACAGCGTACGGTCGAAACGATTATGGCAAGGAAGATAATCGGCAATTACTTCTCTGCCGGAGACACCGCTGTCGTCGATTACGACGGAGATTCGCTTACGGTGTATAAGAGAAACTGAATATTGTCGGAAATTCCCGTTTCGGGAATGTGATTCCGGGTATAAATATCACCGGCGGCGGAAGTCATGCGACTTCCGCCGCTTTTCGGTTGTAGGATTTTCGGCTTTACATAAACTTTACGAAAGGTTTACCGTAATACGCCTGTTATTTCTTTTTCGTCGCGGTATAATGTAGTCGTGAAAAGCGAAAGGGTGATGACCCGAGGGCTTTTCCGGGTAAAATCATGAAAATTCTGAAAGGAGATAAAAACAAAGATGAAAAAGAAATTTATGGCAGTGGTAGCGGCGGTTCTTGCCGCGATGGCGACGTTTGCGTTCGCGGGGTGCGCGAAGAACGGAGAGAAGAACATTCTCGTCGTGACGAGAGAAGACGGCAGCGGTACGAGAGAGGCGTTCGACAAGTACGCAGGCGTAACCGCAGATAATATACGGGCGGGCGAAATTCAGAAAGATACCAACGCTATGAAGATGAAGGTTTCCAGCGTCGAATCGGCAATCGGATATATATCGCTTACCTCGGTAGACAGTTCGGTCAAGGCTCTTACGGTAGAGGGCGTGGAACCCACAGCCGACAACGTTCGTTCGGGAGCCTACAGGATTTCCAGACCATTTCTTATGCTGACCAAGACGGGCGTAGAACTTTCCCCCGCGGCGCAGGACTTCTACAACTACTGCATGAGTTCGACCGTCAAAGCGACGATAGAGGCTGACGGTATAACCACTACCGATTTCGATAACCGCACGGCATACACCGCCCCCGAAACTCCTCTTTCCGGCGAAGTAATTCTGAGAGGTTCGAGTTCGATGAAGAAACTTATGGAAACGCTCGTCGAAGATTATAAGGCTTTCGGCGGAGCAAAAGTTGCCGGCGTCAACTTCAATAAGAGTTTCCTTGCATCGGCAGAAGGCAGATCCGCGGTAAAAGCCGATACCAACAACGGTAACGTCATCGGTGTGGCGAGTTCGTCCAAAGCGGATGCCGCTTACGAAGAACATACGCTTTGCCTCGACGCGGTGGCGATAATCGTAAACGTAAAGAACGACAAAATCTCGAACGTAACCGCTCAGACGCTCAACGATATTTATACCGGCAAGGTTAAGAAATTCAGCGATATAAAATAAGGTTATGAATTCCGATAAAGCAAAAGAAAGATTTTTCAAAATACTTTTCGCTGTTACCGCGGCTCTGTGCATAGTCGCGGTAATAGCCATATTTGCATTTCTGATAATAAGAAGTCTGCCGACGTTCAGGCGCATAGGTTTTTTCAATTTTATCTTCGGCAAGGAGTGGAAACCGAACGTCGACGACGGTTTTACAGGTGAAATCAAGGGCAAATACGGCGTCTTCAAGATGATAATCGGCACGATAGTCGCGACTATCGGTTCGGTTGCGGTCGGCGGAATACTCGGGTTTTTCACGGCGGTGTTTATTTCTAAATTCTGTCCGCGTAAACTCAAAGGCGTGTTCTCGACGGTAATCAACATGCTTGCCGGTATACCGTCCGTCATATTCGGTTTCTTCGGAATGACCGTGCTGTTGCCTGAACTCGGCGCGTTTTCCGATACGGGCAGCGGCAGCGGACTTCTGGCGGTGTCGCTTGTGCTTGGGCTGATGATACTGCCTACCGTCGTGTCGTTGTCGAAGACGAGTATCGACGCCGTACCCGAAAGTTATTACGAGGGCGCGAGGGC
>USHO01000065.1 GCA_900554485.1 uncultured Eubacteriales bacterium | reverse complement strand
GTCAACGCTCTCGACCTTATGGTCAAGGCGGCGGACGTAGAGTTCGTCACCTGGGAGAAGAAACTCGGCGGAAGACTCGTAACCGTGATCATACGCGGAGAGGTTTCCGCGGTAAGGGCGGCTATCGACGCGGCGGATAAAAACGGGATAAAAAAGCCCGTCGGTAAAGCCGTGATAGCCAACCCGCACGAGGAAATCTGGCGTATAGTCAACAAATCGCGCGAAAGGTTTCTGCGTTCCAAAAATCTTCTTACGCAGGAACAGGCAAATAACACAGGAAATAACGAAAGTTATATAAAAGAAATCTAATATCGGAGGATAAAGATATGGCACTCGAAGCATTGGGCATGGTAGAAACCAGAGGTCTTACGGCGGCAATCGAGGCTGCGGATTCCATGGTTAAGGCGGCTAACGTCGTTCTTATCGGAACCGAGAAGATCGGTAGCGGACTTGTAACCGTTATGGTAAGAGGCGACGTAGGCGCGGTTAAGTCCGCTGTCGAAGCAGGCGCGGCTAACGCGTCCAAACTCGGCGAACTCGTTGCGACTCACGTAATTCCGAGACCCCACAGCGACGTCGAGAAAATATTACCCGTTCTTAAGTAATATTTTTCAGGATCTACATACGGTACAAACGGACTGCCGCAAATACGTCGTCGGCAGTCCGCAATAACCGTAATTCAACTCTTTTTTAAGGGGATTTTCAACTACCCCTTATTGTGTCGTACCCGCAAAAGGGTAAAAACAGGTAGTTTTCTATGGAATACAACGAAATAGAAAAAATAACGCGACTCGTTGCACAGGCAATAGCAGAGCAGTCGCCCGCCGAAGTAACCACGGGCTTTCAGGTTCCCGTAGGGGTCTCGGCGCGTCATATTCACCTTACGCAGCAGGACGTCGAAACCCTGTTCGGCAAGGGGTATCAACTTACGAAAAAGAAAGATCTTATGGGCGGTCAGTTCGCATCCAACGAACTCGTCACGATAGTCGGGCTTAAACTCCGCGCTATCGAAAACGTCAGAATATTGGGGCCCGTAAGAAAGGCGTCGCAGGTCGAAGTTTCGGCAACAGACGCGGTTAAACTCGGAATCAAAGTCCCCGTAAGGGATTCGGGAGATATAAAAGGCTCAGCCCCGATAGCGGTCGTCGGTCCGTGCGGCGCGATTTACCTTAAAGAAGGTTGTATAATCGCCAAACGTCATATACATATGTCGCCGGACGACGCGAGAAGGGCGGGCGTAAAAGACGGAGATACCGTTTCCGTCAAAGTCGACAACGAAAGGGCGACCACGTTCAACAACGTTACGATAAGGGTCGACCCGTCGTTCACGCTCGAAATGCACATCGATACCGACGAGGCAAACGCCGCGAAAATATCGACGGGCATGAAAGCCACCATTGTCAATAACTGAAAGGCGGTTCACTTATGCTTATAGGCAAAGTCGTCGGGTCTGTCGTATCCACGAGAAAGTGCGACAACCTCGTAGGCAATAAATTCATGATAGTCGAACCTATCCCCAGCCTTAAAATCGATAACCGCATAGTCGCGGTCGACAAGGTAGGCGCAGGTATAGGCGAACTCGTACTCGTTGCTCAGGGCAGCGCGGCGAGAATAGGGTGCAACGACGAACGCGCGCCGATAGACGCGGCAATCGTCGGCATTATCGACGAAGGACAAGGATTATAAATTTCCGTAAGGCTTTAATATGGACTTAAAAGAACTCGGAAAACTTTATAGAGAGGCAGGTATCGTCGGAGCGGGCGGAGCGGGATTCCCCACTTACGCCAAACTTACCGATAAGGCGGACGTCATACTTCTCAACTGCGCGGAGTGCGAACCTCTTCTCAGGTTGCACAGACAACTTCTTAAATTCCACGCGGCGGAGATAATCGAGGCGTTTGACCTGACGCGCAAAACGATGGGCGCGAAAGAAGGGATAGTCTGCATAAAATCGCATTACAAGGGCGCGATAGAGGCTGTAACCGCCTTGTTGCCCGATTACCCCGCGATTAAAATTCATCTTCTGTCGGTCGTTTACCCCGCAGGCGACGAAGTCGTTATGATTTACGAGGCAACCGGGCGCGTCGTTCGTCCCGGCGGACTTCCGATAGAACAGGGCGTGGCGGTATTCAATGTCGAGACGATGTATAACGCTTACCATGCCATGAAGGGCGAAAATCTCACGAGCAAACTCGTTACGATAGCGGGAGAGGTTGAAAATCCGAAGACGGTAAGAGTGCCGCTCGGCGCAAAACTCTCCGAAGTCGTCGCGCTTGCAGGTAAAGAGACGATAGAAGACGGCGTCTACTGGGTAGGCGGACCGATGATGGGCAGAATAGCGGGAAGAGACGAGCCCGTCACCAAGACGACAAACTCGATATTCATACTGCCCGAAAACAACCGCGTCGTCGAAAAGACGAAGAGCGACTGGAAGATAGAAAAAGCAAGGGCGGCGGCAAGTTGTTGCCAGTGCAGAATGTGCACCGAACTCTGCCCCAGATATAATCTCGGACACCCGATCGAACCGCATAAGATAATGCATGCGGCGGCTTGCAACGATTTTCAGGATACGACGGCGTTCATCGATACGTTTTTCTGTTCGGGTTGCGGCGTTTGCGAAAACTTCGCCTGCCCGCAGGGATTGTCGCCGAGGAAACTCGTTCAGAAAGTAAAAGCGGGACTTCGCGCGGCGGGCATAAGACCGCCGAAGGACGTCGAAGTCAAACCCGTAAACCCCGCGAGGGAATACAGAAAAGTTCCGCTCGACAGACTCGTCGCGAGACTGGGCGTCAAGAAGTATCAGGTCGATGCTCCGCTCGACAACGATTTGCAGGACGGTTTCGCCGAAGTAAAGATAATGCTTTCGCAGCATATCGGCGCGCCCGCGGTAGCGGTCGTCAAAACGGGCGACAGAGTAGAGAGAGGTCAGTTAATAGCCAGAGCGGCGGAAGGACTTTCCGTCAATATACATTCGTCGGTCGGCGGTATAGTAACCCGTGTCGACGATAAATCCGTAACGGTGGTCAAGGCGTGATATTATGAGTAAAGCAATAGGAATGATCGAATACAGGACGGTTTCGGCTGGTATTACCGCGACCGACCTTATGGTAAAGACCGCGGACGTCGACATAATCGAGGCTCAGACGGTCTGCCCCGGTAAATACATATCCATAATAACGGGCGATTTAAGCGCGGTTCGCGCAGCCGTCGACAACGCGAAAGCATCGTTTGAAGAGGCGCATATCGACAGTTTCGTACTCGGTAATCCCGACGAAAGCATTTTCCCCGCAATCATGGGTACGACGACCGTTACGCAGAACGACGTAAATTCGCTCGGCATAATCGAAACTTTCGATGCCTCGCAGATAATCGTCGCGGCGGATAACGCAGTCAAGACCGCCGAGGTCAGCCTTATAGAAATCAGACTCGCAAGGGGTATGTGCGGAAAATCTTACGCCATTATGACCGGCGAGGTGGCGGCGGTAACGGCGGCGATAGAGAGGGCTAAAGACGTCGTTTCGACTTCGGGAATGTTCCTCGACAGTTCGGTAATAGCGCGCCCCGATAAAAAACTTATAGAAAAGATACTTTAATTTAACGCAGACCCTCGGTTTACGCGCATTGACAATGCGTAAATCAGTCGGGGTCTGCATTTTTTATCACGAAAACAAGAGGGAATAAATGTTAGCTGTAGAAAGAAAAAACAATATACTCGGGTTGTTGCAGTCCGAGGGCAGGGTGGTCGTATCCGAACTCGCCGATAAGTTCGACGTGTCGGAAGAAACCATCAGGCGCGATCTCGAAAAACTCGAGAGGGACGGTCTCGTGCAGAAATCTTACGGCGGAGCGGTGCTTAACGAAAACACGCAGAACGATATGCCTCTGGCTGTAAGAAAACGCACGAACGTAATCGGCAAACAGAAAATCGCCGAACTCGTCTCGGGATGCATACCCGACAATTCGTCGATAATGCTCGACAGTTCTTCAACCGCATTATTTATCGCAAAGAGGATAAAAGACCGTAAAAATATGGTCGTAATCACGAATTCGCTTGAAATTCTCGTGGAACTTAAAGACAGAAAGGAATGGAAGATATTTTCCAGCGGCGGACAACTCGGCGAAGATTCGCTCGCGCTGGTCGGCAGTCAGGCGGACAAAATGATATCCGGATTTCACGTCAATTCGGCGATAATATCCTGTAAGGGTTTCGACATTAATAAGGGTTTTACGGATTCAAACGATATGCATGCGTCGACGAAACGCACGATGCTTGAAAACTGCGACAAACGCGTGCTTGCGGTCGACAGTTCCAAATTCAACCGTATAGCGTTCAACGTCGTAGGCACGTTGTCGGATATAGACGTACTTGTGACGGACGTAAAACCGTCGGACGAATGGCTTGACAAATTAAGGCAATTCGGGGTAAAATGCTTATATCCCGAGGAGTAAACGTATGACTAAGGTAATAAGTTTCGCAAACAACAAAGGCGGCAGCGGTAAATCGACGACGTGTTCGAGCGTCGGATACGCGCTTGCCGAAAAGGGCAAAAAGGTATTGATAATCGACGGCGATATGCAGATGAACCTTACGCTGTCGTATTTCCCCGAAGAGAAGGCTCTCGAAATAGCCAAAAGCGGCAAGAACCTTTACGAGGCGATAAAAGAACAGAAACCGCTCGGCGAATACATACTTAAAACCGGATACGACGGGATAGACGTCGTTCCGTCTTCCACGCTGATGAGCGGCATCGAATACGAGTTGTTTTCAAAGTGGCAGAGAGAGTTCATACTCAAAAAACTGCTTAAAGAGATAGTCGACGGCGGCGTTTACGATTTCGTGCTTATAGACGCGCCCCCGACGCTCGGTTGCTGGGTTATGAATATACTTATAGCGAGCGATTACGTCGTTCTTCCGGTCGAGGCAAGCCCGTGGGGATTGTTCGGACTGGCAAATATGTTCGATTTCATCGCTCAGGTCAAGGAAATGTCGTCTAAACCCGACGTTCTCGGCGTGGCGATAACCAAGGCGGACGCGCGTAAGAACTACCTTAAACAGACGATGGAAACTCTTAAATCCGCCGATGGTATAAAGGTATTCGACAGCGTCATACACCTTGACAGCGCGATAGAATGGGCGCAGGATAATTCCCGTCCGGTCGGCGAATATAAAAAATCGACGCGCGCTGCTAAGGAATATTCGGCTTTAACCGACGAAATTCTTGCCCGCATAGGCTGATTTTCAACCTGCCGTTATGCGGCGGGATTATATCAAAAAAATAAGGAGATAAATTTATGGCAGTAGGACTTGAAAGCGTAAAGAGGGCGACCTCGAAGACCAAGGCGGCGGCTGTAAAACCGCTTATAGTAAACGACGTTGTGGACGTACCGCTTGCGGAACTTTCTTTCAAAGAAGCGAAGAGTTGCGCGGCTGTCAAAAAGTCCGTCAAAGATCTCGGCGTAATTTTGCCGATCGTCGCGGTAAAAACCGAAAACGGACTTAAAGTCGTCGACGGAGCGAAGAGACTTACCGCGCTTAAAGCGGCAGGCGCGACGACCGTCAAGGCGGTTATAGTAAACGGCGACGAAAAGAAGATCGCGGCGGCGCTGAAAGCCACCGACGACTGCGCGGTAAAATGCGATACGCCGTGCGATAAGGCGGTTAAAGCCGAAAAGCCCGACGAAATACGCGAGGCTAAATTTACGGTTGCGGCGCGTATGTATTGCGACCTTCCGACTTATTTGTTGTAACTGTTTTACATGCGGCGGCGGAATATATCCGCCGCTTTTTTTATAAAAATAAACTCCCGCGGTTGCGAAAAGCAACCGCGGGAGTTTCGTTATAAAACTTTAACCGTCTTATTCTTTTCCGGCAAGTTTCTTGTATCTGTCGAGACGCTTGTCGTTTTCTTCCTCTGCCTTTTCAAAGAGTTTTTCGGCAAGTTCGGGCTGAGCCTTTTTAAGCGTAGCGTAACGGTTTTCGCCTAAAATGAAGTCCTGATAACTTGCGGTGGGATCTTTGCTGTCGAGAGTGAACGGGTTGACGTCCGTTCCGACTTTTTCGGGGTTGTATCTGTAAAGGTGCCAGTAACCCGCCTCGACCGCTCTCTTTTCTTCTGTCTGAGAGTTAGCCATATTGATACCGTGGTTGATACACGGGGCGTAGCAGATGATGAGCGACGGTCCGTCGTAAGCTTCCGCCTCGGTAATCGCGTTGAGGAACTGCTGTTTGTTCGAGCCCATCGCGCACTGAGCGACGTATACATAACCGTAGTTGATCGCCATCATGCCGAGGTCTTTCTTCTTGGTCCTCTTGCCGCCCGCGGCGAATTTCGCAACGGAGCCGGTCGGGGTCGACTTACTTGCCTGTCCGCCGGTGTTGGAGTAAACTTCGGTGTCTACGACGAGAATGTTGACGTCTTCGCCCTGAGCGATAACGTGGTCGAGACCGCCGTAACCGATATCGTAAGAAGCACCGTCACCA
>USHO01000064.1 GCA_900554485.1 uncultured Eubacteriales bacterium | reverse complement strand
GAATCGCGCCTGCCTGACCGGTAAATCCGCCGCCGACAACGTTTACGAAAACGTCGTACTTGCTTTCGGTTTCGGTTAAAACGAGGGGTTGTTTGATTATAAGTTTAAGGGTGTCGAGGTCGCAGTATTCGTCGATGCCTCTGCCGTTGATGGTGATAGCGCCCGTTCCGCCGGGGATAAGTCTCACTCTGGCGATAGCGCTCTTTCTTCTGCCGGTACCCCAGTATTGAAGTTTTTTCTTAACAGATACTTTTGCCATTAGTCTATTCCTCCGTTACTTGCCGAGTTTCAGCTCGATAGGCTGCTGAGCCTGGTGATTATGCTCCCCGCCCTTGTAGACGCGAAGTTTGGTAAGCATTTGCTTGCCGAGACTGTTCTTCGGCAACATCCCTTTAACCGCCTCGTAAACGACGAGGTCGGACTTTTCGGACATCATTCTGCCGTAAGGAACCTGTTTGAGTCCGCCGATATAACCGGTGTGATAAGTGTAGAACTTCTGTTCGAGTTTCTTACCCGTAAGAACGACTTTATCGGTGTTGAGGACTATAACGAAATCGCCGGTATCGACGTTGGGAGTGAAGGTGGGCTTATTTTTACCTCTGAGTATAGAGGCAACCTGCGACGCAAGTCTGCCGAGCGACATTCCCGAAGCATCTACGACGTACCATTTTCTTTCAACGGAATTACCGTTTGCCATATAACTTTTCATCGTGAATCTCCAAAAATCGTGATTATATAATTCGTTATATAAGTTCAGTCGCCGTTCGAGGGGCTAAGTCGTCTTGCGCACCTTTCCTTATAATGCCCGTATATTTTATTAAATTTGATCGTCTTTGTCAAGCGTTTTTCGACGCTTATGCGAAAAATCGTCAAAATTATTCGTATTCTACGCTTAAAAGCGTCAGACCTCTTGCCGGCATGGTCTTCCCGGCGAGTTCACGCCTGCCGCCGTTCAGAATATTTTTCATATCCGAGGGGGCGAGTTCGCCGACGCCGATTTTAAGCAGCGTGCCGACGATGATTCTTACCATATTATATAAAAAACCGTTGCCGGAAACCGTAAATAAAATATCGTCTCCGCTGCGCGAGA
Organism: uncultured Eubacteriales bacterium; assembly: GCA_900554485.1. Classification (GTDB taxonomy): domain Bacteria; phylum Bacillota; class Clostridia; order Christensenellales; family Borkfalkiaceae; genus UBA10281. Next base: position 5,391 of record USHO01000064.1, on the reverse strand, counting down.
CCTCTGCCGAATAAATTTCCCTTACGGTATCTTTTACCGACGAATTGCTCGCCAGAAAACATCTGAAATCGTGCCTGCCGACAAGATACGCGCATGCCTCGTTCATACGCCCGACGTCCGCGTCGTAACGGATGTCGACGGCGTACCTGTCTTTAAGCGGACGGATGCACGGCGAAACGTAGAGTCTGTATCCGTAAGTCTTGCGCTTTGCCGAAAACCTTGCGTGAAATCCGTCTTTCGCAAGTCCGCTTTCGAGAATTTTCACTCCCGACGGCAGAAACGCGTTAAGCGCGCACGCATATTTTTCGGGCGGAATTCTGTCGGCAGACACGTCGAAGTGCGCGACCTGCCCCGCCGCATGAACTCCGGAGTCGGTTCTTCCGCTGCCTATGACCGAAATCTTTTCGCCCGTCAGTTTTTGAACGGCGTCCTCTATGACGCCCTGTACGGATACTCCGTCGGGCTGAACCTGCCAGCCGCAGAAATCCGTTCCGTCGTATTCGACTTTCAGAACTATTCTCATACGAATAACGCTATAATCTGCGCGTAGTAGATATTAAGGAGTACGACCCCCGTCAGAAACGCCGCCGTAATCAAAGCGCCGAGCGGGTCTCTCCAGCCGAGCCTGAGCTTTTTATATTTAACTCTGTTTTTACTGCCGGCATAGCACCTTGCCTCCATTGCGTCGCCGAGTTCGTCCGCGCGGCGGAACGCGCTGACAAGCAACGGTATAAGCACGGGGATGAGCGATTTTATCCGTTTGAAAACGTTTCCGCTTTCAAAGTCCGCGCCCCTCGCCTTCTGTGCGTTCATTATCCTGTCGGTCTCGGATGCGAGCGTAGGTATGAACCTCAGCGCGATAGACATAATCAACGCGAGTTCGTGCACGGGGAATTTTATATACGTCAGCGGTTTCAGCAGACTTTCTATACCGTCCGTCAGATTTACGGGCGTGGTAGTAAGCGTCAGCATGGAACTGCCGGCAACCAGAGTTATAAGCCTGATTGCCAGAAACGCCGCGTTTATAAGTCCCTCTTTCGTGACGACCCAGAAGTAAACCGTATCGCCAGATTTTTTATCGTAAAACAAAACGTTCAGCGTCGCCGTAAACAACACGAGAAATATGACGCCTTTTATGCTTTTCAGCACAGAGCCGACAGGCACGCCCGAAAACGCCGTCACAATACATAAAAAGAGTACGGCTAACCCGAGCGAAAGAAAATTCTTCGCCATGAAAATCATAACTATATAGGCTATAAGCAGCAGAAGTTTAATTCTGGGGTCCATTTTGTGGACAAACGATTTCCCAGGATAATACCTGCCGAACGATACGTCGCTTAACATTCGTTTACCGCCTTATGTCTCGGGTTATATATTTTTCGACCGCCGAGACGAAACCGTCTTCGGTATAGTCTGAGAGATCGAGATTTATTCCTTGCCGACCGAGCTCGCCGCTAAGATACGCCGTAAGCGGAACGCCGAGACGGAGCGAAGAAAGTTCTTCGCCGCGATCAAAAATCTCTTTCGTCGTTCCCTCGCCGACGACTCTGCCGTCCGAAAATACGGCGGCGCGGTTACAGTTTTCGGCAACCTCGTCCATATCGTGCGAAACGATGACCACCGTCTTGCACGCCCCGTTTTTAAGTTCGCGCAACAGCCGCATAAGATCGCGTTTACCGCGGGGGTCGAGCCCCGCAACCGGTTCGTCGAGCACCAGAACTTCAGGCGAGGTTACTATGACGCCCGCTATCGCGACGCGTCTTTTCTGTCCGCCGGAGAGTTCAAACGGCGATTTATTCATAAGCGACGGATCTATGCCGACAAGCGTAAGCGCGCGTTCCACAGCCGCGTTTACCTCTTCGTCTTTGGCGTCGGGGTTGAAGTTTTTATAGCCGAAAGCCACGTCTTTGCCGACGGTTTCGGCAAACAGTTGATATTCGGGATACTGAAAGACCATGCCGACTTTCGACCGCAGGGATTTCAGCAGTTTTTTATCGGTTTTCTTTCCGCCGACGATCGTAACGTCACCCATCGTCAATTTACCGCTCTGCACCGGGAGCAATGCGTTAAGATGCTGCACGAACGTACTTTTACCGCTGCCGGTATGCCCGATTATCCCGTAAAAATCGCCTTCTTCTATCGTAAGAGACACGTCTTTTAACGCGTCGGAACGGAACGCCGTTTTTTTATTGTAAGAGAAACTTAAATTTTCCGCAACGATTCGCATAACTGTTTGGCAAGTTCCTCCTTTGTCAGAATCAATCCGCTTAAATTCACGCCGACGGCTGACAGTTTTTCGGCAAGAGACGCCGCGCGCGGAAGTTCCAGCCCCGCCTCTTTTATAGCCGCCTTTTTGACGAATATCTCCTCCGGAGTTCCTTCGACGGCGATTTTTCCGCCGTGAAGAACGAGTATCTTATCGGAGCCCACGGCCTCGTCCATATAGTGCGTTATGTTTATTACCGTCAATCCCTCGTTTTTGTTCAGATCTCTGACAACCGACATAACCTCCGCCCTGCCTTTGGGGTCGAGCATGGAAGTAGCCTCGTCGAGAATGAGAATTTCGGGGTCGATCGCAAGCGCGCCGGCAATGGCGACTCTCTGTTTCTGCCCGCCTGAAAGTCTTGCGACTTCCGTTTCGCGGAAGTTTTCCATATCGGTGACTTTCAGCACGTAATCTATGCGTTCGCGGGTTTTTTCGCGCGGCATACCGATATTTTCGGGTCCGAACGCTATATCGTCTTCGACTATCGACGCGACCTGCTGATTGTCCGGGTTCTGAAATACCGTGCCTACGCGTTTTCTTATATCGAACAGAAGATTTTTATCCGACGTCGGACAACCGAAAACTTCCACGCTGCCCGACGTGGGCTGCAACAGCCCGTTTATAAGCCTCGAAAGCGTAGATTTGCCGCTGCCGTTGGACCCGATCAGAGAAACGAATTCGCCCTTTTCGATTTTCAGCGACAAACCGCAAAGCACGTTCCTTGCGGTTTCGCCCTCTCTCGCGGGGTATGCGAAAGTTAAATTTTCGATATTCACTGCGTTCATAGAATGCATTGTACCACAAAATCCTTTAATTTGCAATAAAAAAACACCGGTCCGAAACATGCTTGAAAATTCAATCCGCAGCATATAAGACCGGCGTCCGTCGGTTTATCCCGTTACCGTATGGCCGGTATGATCAATTCCGAAACACGGAATTTCAAGCATTATTTCCCATACGCGCTTTCTGTACGGCGGTCTGCCGTTTGTTCGTCTTTTTCGACGCCGGGTCTTTAAGTTCGGGTATCGCTCCGCCCGCGACAGCCCATAAATACAAACTCGCGACGCTGCAATACGGCGAAAATCTGCGACGGTATTTTTCAAATAATTTCTTATCTATTTTTCGGTGGCGGTATGCCAGCCAAGAATAAAACGAACCGTGGTCTGACGACGTATTTTTGACTAATACGTCGTTGCGCTCGCGGCTTATACGTCTGGTATTAACCCGTTCGATATGTCCGATTTTATCGATCACTCCGGCAAGGCGCGCATCTCTCGATTTCAAATATCCGGTCTCCTTTTCGCCGTACTCGAAACAATTCGCCATTATAACGATTCCTTTTTTAATTTTTTATGCCCGGACGAACCCCGGCGCGGGGCTTAAATATTTCTTGGGTCAGGCAAGAGATATACGGTCGGATACCGAACGCACGAACAAACCGCGTTCTTCGCCGAGCGTCACGCAGTCGTTTATGTACGCCGCGAATTTTTCACCGGGGCGTGAAATTCTGAGCACGACGCACGCGACGTTGAATATCTCGTCGGTATACAGCGCGACTTTATCTTCGAGCGCGGCTTTGACAAGAGCGATGATTTCATACGGGGTATAATCGGTCTCGAACCGTCTTGCGGCGCGATCGCCCGTTTCGACTCTGAATTTATCGAAACTTATCGGTTTATCCGTCTTACGGTAATAATACGCGCCCATTGTCTTCTCTCGTCTGAAACCGCATGTCTGTATCAGCGCGAGTATACGGTTTTCCACCTTATTGCCGTACTTTATCACGCCCAGCGTCGACAACGTCCTGCGTATAAGGAAGTCCTCGGATATAGGCTCTTCCGCCGCCACGACGGCTTTGAGTCTCGAGACGATCTCGGCGTCGTTTTCGCCGGAAGTAACGTAATCGGCGGACGCGCACAACTGGGTAAGGTTGGCGTATTTATACGGTTTCTGAGCCCTCGACACGCCCGAACCCGCTTTCTTGTCTCTGCCGGTGATACGATCGAGCATATCCTTTATGCGTTTGATTTCGCGTTTCGGGTTATTGAAGTAGTTGACGGAGAAAACGCGTATTACGTTCCAGTTGTTGCGTTTAAGCGTCTGAATCTGCAACACGTTTCTGTCTTTTACGGAGAATCTGTCGGTACCGTCGCACATCACGGCAAGTATGTATCTGTGTTTGTTCTTGGGGTCGAGAACGGCGACGTCTATCTTGAAGTCGGAAACGCCGACGTCGTAGCGGCATTCGTAACCGTATTGCGACAATGCGGCGGCTATATATTTGCCGAGTCCCGCTTTTCTCTTTGCCACGTCGACCGAAGACACGGCAAGCGAGGTCTTGCCCTTTTCGGCAAAATCGAGGAATGCTTTAAGCCCCGCAACACCTTTACTGTTTGTCTTTGAAAGATCTATCATCGCGCCGCGTATCGACGAAAATACGACCATCTCTTCTCTTGCTCTCGACGCTGCGACGTTAAGCCTGCGCCAGCCGCCCGCCTGATTGAGCGGTCCGAAATTGAGCGATATTCTGCCGTTTCTGTCGGGACCGTAACATACCGAGAACAACACGACGTCGCGTTCGTCGCCCTGTACGTTTTCCAGGTTCTTGACGAAAATCGGCTCGTCGCGATCGTAAGCCTTTTCTTCCAGTTTTGCCGCAGTTATCGCGGCGGACAATTTGCGTTCGATATAATCTTTCTGCACGCCGGAGAAAGTAACAACGCCTATGCTCGACCGTGACAGAACAGGGTCTTTCAGCCGTCTTATGACCTCGGCTATAAGAGATTCTGCCTCGGCTTTGTTGCGTTTGGTAAATCCGCGATCGTAAACGCCGTCTTCGACGTAAGCGAACTTCACCCTGCTGTCCGGCGCGTCGGGCGACGGGAACGTGCAGAGTTTATTGCCGTAATACGCGGCGTTGGAAAACGCTATAAGACTTTCGTGCTTACTGCGGTAATGCCATACGAGGTGGCGTTCTTCGACGCCGAGCGCAAGACAGTCGTCGAGTACGCTTTCCATGTCTTCGGTCTCGATCTCGTCTTCGTCGACGCGGTTTGAGTTGAAAAATGCCGTCGGCGGCAACTGTTTGGGGTCTCCGACGATTATCGCCGCTTTACCCCTCGCGA
>USHO01000063.1 GCA_900554485.1 uncultured Eubacteriales bacterium | reverse complement strand
AATTCCGCGCGCAAGGTAAATCGCCTCCACCGCTCCGCACTCGGTCTTGCCGCTGCGGTTTCCGCCGAATACCCACCGGTTGCGCTTTAAGCACTTATGAAACGCAAGTTGTTTTTCATGAATTTTTTCGCCTTTATTATAGTTGTTTATAGGATATGCCGCGCGTTTTTCGATTTCGCGTTCGATACACGCCAGCCGCGAAAGAATTTCGTTTTCGTCGTTTTCCTTATTTTTTTCAATCATCGACAAATACCGCCGTTTTTTTATTTAATCTCTCACGCATCGACTTTTCCGATACATTATAATTACGATATATGAAAAAGTTTTTCGCACTTTCACTCGTCGCGGCTGCCATAATCGCGTACGCGAATAATTTCGCAAACGCAAAAGCCGCCGACGAAATAAAATATTCGAGGGTCGAATCCGAATCCGTCACGCTGTACATGGATTCCGCCCTTACCGTGCCATGGTTCACCCTGCCGTACGGATATTATGTAAAGATAATCAGCCTTAACGGCTCGGCGGCGAAAGTCGAATACAAAGGCGATTCCGCGCAAAAGCCGTCAGCAAAAGGTTACGTCGCCGTAGCCGACCTGAATATCTCAGACACGGTTCCGTCGTCGCCGTACCCGTCGCTGACGCTTACCGTCGACCGCACGACGATGCTGTATCTCGACGTAGACTTTTCGATAACCGAAACCGTCACCCAGAACAGTACCATCGATTTTTACGGAATACTCACTCGGGCAGGCGGCGCACAGTACATATACGGCTACGTCAGTTCGTCGTCGGGCGACAGATACGTCGGCTACCTGCCGATAAATTCGGTGTACCCGTTCACCGTGCCGCGACTTGAAATAGAAGACAAAACGCAGCCGTCGGACTCTTCCGACGAAAGCGGCAGCGACACCGCCGCCGCAAACAACGCGCTCGGCAACAATCTGCAGATTCTGCTGATCGTCGCAATATCGGTCGTCGCGGTGTCTATCGTCTATCTGTTATTTCGTCCGTCGTCGCAAAAAGCCAAAGACGAAGTTATAACCCGCAGCGAAATCGACGACGAATAAACCTGCATATAAGGCGATTATGTCCTTTTAAGAGACACTCCGCCGAAGTTGTGCAACGTCTTGCCGTTCGCAAGGCTTTCGGCGCGTCTTTTCTTCTCGTAATAAATTTCGTCGAGAAAACAGAACTCGTCGACAATTCTCCCGTATCTTTCGTCGGTATAGCCGAGGTCTCTCATCGCCGCGGCGAATTTTTCGGTGGCAAGCAATAATTTGCGAAAGTAATTTCTGTCCGGCTTGTCTGTAACTCCGCCCGGAGTGATTCCGTATCTCTCTTTTATAATGCGTTTATGTTCCGCTTTCAGCGATTCGACGGACGATCGGATGTCGTCGTAAAAGCGGATAAGCCTTTTCTTCTTCTCGATAAGTTCTATAAGTTCTTCCGACTGTTTCAGCGCGTCCCCGCCGCACCTCGTAGCCAATGCCCTTTTAATAAAAACGGCGTCCATCCCCTCGATAACTTCTTCGACCTTAGTATAACCCTCCAACGCGGTTTTAGCGTAAATCAACATCAAATACCTCTCTCTTCGACTCACGTCGATGAATTTCGGGCGCATTATATAACGCCCTTTTCCGATTTTCAATAGTCACTGAACACTTTTGTATGAAATTTTTCACTCGGGGCTAATCAAGCGAAGATAAAAATGCAAACGTATGTTCGTATTTTCGTGTATATTTTAGCACCGGAAATCTGCCATTAGTTTGTCATATATTTTTTGCGGACGGAAAATATAAAAGTCGTAATTTGTCGAAAACTCTTGCCAAGCGGTGATTTTAATGTTATACTCTAATATATATTGAAAAGACGCCTGCGGGCGTTCGGATATACTCTATGAAGAAATTTTTAACGCGTATTTTAATATCTGTTTTAAGCGCGGCGACGATCGCCGCGACTTTTTCGTTCGGCGAAATAAAGGCTTTTGCCGACGCCGTGCCGACGACGACAAGTACGGAAATTTTCCTGCCGACGACTTACCTGCAGTATTATAAACTCGAAAACCCCTACGCCATCTGCCGCGAGGAAGTAGACGGCAAGGAATTCGTCGCCATATCGCACAAAGGCGCGCTCGTCATATATTCCGACGGACGGTTCGACGAAATCACCGTACCCGAACTCGCCGCCGAGGAAGGCGTACCGGCATTACAGTTGTACAAAGAAAAATACCTGTTGTTTACGGCGGGGTCTAAACTATGGACTCTGAACGCCGCGACGCGCGACGTAACCGAGACCGAGGTGTCAGGTAACAACTTTTCCATTTCGGGCGACACGTTAGCCATAGCGACCAATACCGACATTCAGTTTTATACGCTGACCGCCGACGATAGCGGACTTTCGATCGTCAGACAGAACGACAAAAAAATCGAAGCAAACAACATAGGCGCGGTTTTATTGTCGTCCGACGGAAACGTCTACTTCTTCCACGACGGTAAAATCAAGTATTACGACGGCACCGCCAAGCGCGACATCCTCGCCGAAACCGAAGTCAAATCGATTGCCGAAAGCAAGGATCCGAACGACGAAAATATTTACTATTCGTGCAGTCGCGGTGTTTACGCTTTCGACCGTAACCGTAAAACCGATACGGACGTAAACATCACCGCAATAAAGACCGTCGCGGGGACGGCGGAAGAAAAAGACCTGGGCAAACTCTGGCAACCGCAAGGCATATGCCTTACAGGTAAAGGTCTTTGGGTCGTCGACAAAGAGATAAACGCCGTGCAGGAAATCGACCTGTCGGCAAACGATGACGGAACGTTCGATTACGACTTCACCGACTTCGCCATCACGACCAACTCGAAAGCCATAAACAGACTTTCGGCAGAGGCGAAAGACGTCGCGTATTATAACGATACCGTATACGCGCTGGACGAAAACCGCGTCGTCGTAATCGGCAATGCCGACGGCGAAAAAGACGACAGAAATTATCGCAGAATAGAACTCGCCGCCAAAGCCGACAAATTCGCCGTAGGCGGAGGATATATCGCCTACACCGCGGGTAAAAACGTAACTTTCGGCGCAATACCGAAAGCCGTCGAAGGCGTATACGTCTACCCTCTCACGGATACCTCGACTTACGCCTGCAACGATCAGATTTACGACATATGTTACGGCGACAAGGCGTTTTACGTTCTTACCAACGTAATAAAAGACGGCAAAAACCACCCGTCGATCGTCAAAATCGATTATTCGACGGGAGAGACGTCCGTAATAACCGACGAGGCGGCAGAGGGAATAGCCGAACGCATGGCGGTCGACCCGTTTGACAGAATTTACGTCTACGCCAGAAACGGCGGAGAATTCGTAGTGTACGCATACGACGGCAATACTCCGTCGAAAATATATTCGTCGACCGAAGAATTCGCGGCGAACGAGAAAATAATTAAAATGCAGACCGATTTCGACGGTAAACTCTACTTCCTGACGGACGGCGGCACCGTGGTGAGATTAAACGAAACGTCCGCCCCGACAGGCGTCTACGAAAAATCGCTCTCCGTCGGAATAGAAAAATCGCCGAACCTCGCCGGCGTAGGCAACCCCGCGTCGATGTGTCTCGGCGCGGAGTCGAAAAAGGCGTACTTCGTATTCGGCGGTCTGATTCTGAGATCCGACGAACCCGGCGAAAACGCGCTCGGCGTATCCACGGTAAACACCGTATCTATACCCGACGGTTTCGGATATAAATTCGATGCCGACCTCACTTTCGGCAAGATGAAAGACAACGCCAAACTCTTTGCGGTAAATCCGGGAAAAACCGACGAAGCGTATTTCGCGTTTCTCGAAAACGGATACCTTACCGAAACCGCGAACGCCGATTACGCTTTCGTTAAAATAAGCGACAAATACTCGCTTGCCGTAAACGCCGGCGTGGCGGCGATAGTCCGTAACGGAGACATTGCGGCAGCCGACGTATACGCGGAAGAATCGCTTACACGTTACGCGCTGGTCGATTTCAAAACTTACGCTCTGCCGGTCTTAACAAGCCCCTACGGCGCAAACGTTTCAGCCGAAACGAACGAACGACTTGCGATCGTCGGCAAAATCGACTTCAACGGAAAGACTTATTTCGTCGTCGAAAAAGGCGAAGAACGCGGATTTATAGATTCTGCGTTCGTAACCGAAACCCCGATTTATTCCGAGACGACCGTTATAGACAAAAGCGGTTACGTCTACGATAAAGACGGCGTAACGCTCTACGACGATACATATGCCGACACGGGCGATAAAATAAAAGGCAAAACAAAAGTCCGCATACTGTACGAAAGAGACGGCTATGCGAAAGTTCGCCTTGCCGACGGCAGCGAGGCGTTCGTAACGACGGATTCCGTAACCTATGACAGCAGCGACGATTTCGTGAAATGTCTTGTGGCGGTTCTGTGCGCGTCGTCGTTCCTCGTGCTTGCACTCTTTTTCGAGCGCAAATATCTGTTTTCAAAAATATAAAAACATATGAACGCAAGCGGAACGGAATAAAATTCCGTTCCGCTTGTTTTTTGTTTGACAAAACAATCGGGGTCATATATAATTACTGTTCGATAAACCTACGGAGGTACAATTATGGATTGGGAACAGGTTTGGACGACCGTTCAGAACTGGCTTACGACTACCGGCATCAAAGTCGCGGTCGCGATAGTTTTGCTTATAGTGTCGTTTACGCTGATTAACTGGTTTTCAAGAAAAATACTGAAACGCGGCAAAAAACTTGCTGAGAAAAAACACGTCGATAAGACGGTTTACAAAACTTTGAGTTACGTCGCTAAAATAGGACTCAAAGTACTTGTCGTCGTCGCGCTGATAGCGTATCTCGGCATAGACACCAGCGGAATCACCGCTTTGGTCGCATCTCTCGGCGTAGGCGTCGGTCTCGCCGTAAACGGAACGCTTTCAAACTTCGCCGGCGGAATGCTGCTGCTTATAACCCGCCCCTTCAAAGACGACGATTACATCGCGGCGTGCGGCTACGAAGGCACCGTCGAAGATATTCTTATCTGCAATACGAAACTCAGAACGCCCGACAACAAAGTCGTATACCTGCCCAACGGCAAACTTTCCACAAGCGAAATAGTCAACTATTCCGAAAAAGACCTTCGCCGCGTGGATCTTACTTTCTGTATATCGTATGACAACGACTTCGAGAAAGCGAAATCTATAATCAACGAAGTCGCCGCAAAAGAACCGCTTATTCTGTCCGACCCCGCGGGAACGGTAAGATTGTCGAAACACGGAGACAGTTCGCTTGAAATATGCTCCAAATTCTGGTGCAAAACCGCAGATTACTGGGACGTATATTTCAATCTGACCGAGGCGGTCAAAAAGGCGTTCGACGAAAACGGAATCGAAATTCCGTTCAACCAACTCGACGTGCACGTCAAAAACAATTAACTTTATATGCAAAACGCGTGTCGGAAGAATTGTCTTCCGACACGCGTTTTTTTACTATGTTATGCCTGACAAGAATAAAACAATGCTTGCGAACGGGTTAATACCAGACGTATAAGCCGCCGGCAACGACGCATCAGTCAAAAATACGTCGTCAGACCGCGATTCGTTTTATTCTCGTCTAGCATAGCGCGATAAATTGCGGCAGACATCTGAGCGTAACGCCCGCCACCGAAGACATATAGTACGCGAAAAATTTAAGGCAGTTTTTAAGCGTTTCGGTATCCGACGGCGTACTGCCTTTTCCGTCGGCGATACGCTTTAAGCAATCGTACGTCGCGTATGAAAACTCTCTGTCGCCCTGCTTTACGCAGTTTTCGCAAACCACGCCGCCCGCCTGCGTTGAAAAATATGCTCTTCCGGATATTTCGCCGCCGCACCTCGGACACGCCGACAGATCGAGCGCGTAACCGCTTATTCTCACCGCTTTGATGAAAAATTCGGTCAGCAGACTTTCGGCGACGCAATCTCCGCTCAACTTTTTCAGATATTCGACCAGCAACACGAACTGTTCTTCCGAAACGGTCTCCTCGGGAAAAAACAAATTCGTAAATTCAAGAGCGCAAAGCCCAGCATAATACTTTTTGACTTCAAGACGCAGAGAATAAAACGAATCGAACACGTTCACTTCGGTTGCGGTATATCTGCCCGCCTTTTCGGCAAGAACGCATTCCGCAAAGCAAAAAGGCTCCGAAACAGCCTTCATCTTGGCGTTAGCCTTCCTTACGCCCCGTGCGTTGACCGTAATTTTGCCCCGCTCGAGGGTAAAAACGTTCAATATTCTGTCGCTTTCTTTATAATTTACCGCAGAAAGCGTTATTCCGTTTACCTTAACGTCCATACGACTATTTTTTATCGTTTTTACCGGACAACTTCCGATAAAGCATGTAATACCCGGGTTTGCCGGTTTTTTCAAAGAGTTCCCATGCTATTTTTTCAGGTTCTTTCATAAAAATAGCATACGCGTTTTTCGCGGTTTTATGCCAGCCAAGAATAAAACGAACCGTGGTCTGACGACGTATTTTTGA